>JACCSP010000029.1 GCA_013812905.1 Pyrinomonadaceae bacterium | reverse complement strand
GCGACGGGCAGACCAGTGTCGATCTACCATTTGCCTGACCTGCCCGCAGACTTGAAACGGAGTGGCACGCTTATTCTCGTTGGCACCACGAAGACTAACGCGCTCGTCGCCGCGGCGATGAAAGGATCATCGCCGGAGGCGGGGACTGCGCCTCGATTCGTCACCCGCATAGCCCCAAATGCGCAACACGGTGACTGGCTCGTCATCGGCGGCGCAACCCCGGAGGACGCCGAGCGCGCGGCAATGGATTTGATTATTCGTTACTGGAAGTTCGCCAAGGATTCGGCGGCGCGGCGCGTGCCGCTGGTGGCGAAAGAGATTCCGCAGGGCGGCGATCCGGCCTTGCTGCCATGAGTAAGTGGAGAAACGTGCTGGTCAGTACGGCCTGCGGTAGCGGGCGGGTGTTTCTAACGGTGTGACCTGCCCTCTACGCAGGCGGTACTGACATGCTTTCGAAATGAAGATTACTGATGTTAAAGCAACGACTGTGACCGTGCCGCTGGAAGCTCCACTGCGTCACGCGAACGGCTGCCACTGGGGGCGATTCGTGCGCACCATCGTCGAAGTGGAAACTGATGAGGGCATCACGGGGCTTGGCGAGATGGGCGGCGGCGGCGAGTCTGCCGAAGCGGTTTTTCGGGCAATGAAAACTTACCTGGTCGGGCGCGACCCGGCTCGCATTGAGGAGATGCGTTTTCTCATCGCTAACCCGACCGCCTCGCTCTACAACAATCGCACTCAAATTTTAGCCGCACTCGAATTCGCATGCCTCGACATCCTCGGTCAAAATTGGGGCGTGCCCGTTTCCGAAATTCTGGGCGGGCGTCTGCAAGAACGCGTGCCCTTCGCGTCGTATCTCTTCTTCCGCTATCCTCATCCGAAAAACGGCGCGGGCGAAGTGCGAACTATTGAGCAACTCGTGGCGCACGCGCGAGAATTGAAAGAGCGATACGGTTTCACTTCGCACAAACTAAAGGGCGGCGTGTTTCGTCCCGAATACGAGCTTGAGTGTTATCGCGCCATCGCTGCGGAATTGAACGGAGATCGTTTCCGCTTCGACCCGAACGCTGTCTGGTCAACTGAGCAGGCAATCTGGTTCGGGCAAGCCATCGAAGACCTCCGCAACGATTACCTCGAGGACCCTGTGTTCGGTCTTGCGGGGATGCGCCGCACGCGCGAAAAGGTGCGGATGCCGCTGGCCACGAACACCGTGGTCGTGAGCTTCGAGCAACTCGCTGCGAACGTGCTCGAGACGGCGGTAGACGTGATTCTGCTCGACACAACATTCTGGGGCGGCATCCGTCAATGCGTCAAAGCGGCGGGCGTGTGCGAGACGTTCGGCCTTGGCGTCGCCGTTCATTCGTCGGGCGAGCTGGGAATTCAACTGGCGACAATGTTGCATCTCGGCGCAGTAATCCCGAATCTCTCTTTCGCCGCGGACGCACATTATCATCACCTCGTCGACGACATCATCGAGGGCGGCAAATTCAACTATGAGAACGGCGCGATTAAAGTCCCGACCGCGCCGGGTTTGGGCGTGAAATTGAACCGCGAGAAGCTGAATGAATATGGCGAGCTTTACAAGCGTTTGGGTTCGTATCCTTACGACCAAGACCCTCTACGTCCGGGCTGGACGCCGCTTGTGCCGAACAATCGCTGGGGCGACCCGGCGGATAGCAGGACCCCGGAAGTTCCTTTCTGACGCGGAGGACGCGACAACGGATTAATCCACATGACGAACAGGCAAATTGATTACTCGACTGCTGAAGACGGCGGCGGGGCTGCGCGCGACGAGCGCGAGTTGCGGCGACACGTTGACGAAGTAATTGCCGCCACGCCGGTCACCGATCTACACACGCATCTTTATGCTCCGCAATTCGGCGAGCTCAATTTATGGGCCATCGACGAGCTATTGAACTACCATTATCTGATCGCTGAACTTTTTCGTTCATCAACAGTCACACCCGAAGAGTTTTGGGGCTTGAGCAAAACGCAACAAGCCGATTTGATTTGGCAGACGTTGTTTGTCGAGCAAACGCCGCTCTCGGAGGCAACGCGTGGAGTGATCGCCGTCATGTCAGCGCTCGGTCTGGACACGCGCGCCCGTGACTTGAGGGAGGCGCGCGAGTTCTTCAGAACGCAGCGCGCTGAAGATTATCTTGAGCGGGTGCTCAAACTCTCGCGCGTGAGCGACCTTGTGATGACGAACGACCCGCTCGATGAAATCGAAACACCCACGTGGGAAAGTAGCGTGGAAATTGACCCGCGTTTTCACGCATCGCTAAGGCTCGATCGTATTTTGAATGGTTGGACTGAAATTGTGCCGAGGATGAGCGCACAAGGCTATCAGGTGCGGGTCGAGATTGACCGGCGCACAATCAGCGAAACGCGACGCTTCCTCGACGACTGGATCGTGCGCATGAAACCGCTCTATTTGGGCGTCTCACTGCCGGATGATTTTACCTACCTGGAGGAGGCTCCGCGCGCGCATTTGCTGCGCGATGCGGTGCTGCCGATGTGCCGCGAGCATGACTTGTCTCTGGCGTTGATGGTCGGAGTGCGGCGTAGGGTCAATCCGGCCTTGCGGATGGCGGGCGACGGTCTGGGCCGGGCCGACGTGAACGTGGTCGCGCGTATGTGCGCTGAAAACCCTGACGTTCGTTTTCTCATCACCTTTCTCTCGCGCGAGAACCAGCACGAGTTATGTGTCGTCGCGAGAAAGTTCAGCAATCTGATGCCGTTCGGCTGCTGGTGGTTCCTGAACAACACTTCGATCATAACTGAGATTACGCGCGAACGCCTCGAACTGCTGGGCACGAGTTTCATCCCGCAACACTCTGACGCGCGCGTACTCGACCAGTTGATTTACAAGTGGGAACACTCGCGCCGCATCATCGCTGATGCTTTGTACGACTCTTACGCCGAACTCTTGCGCGATGGGCGCGCGGTCACTCGACAAGAAATCGAGCGCGACGCAACTAGGCTATTTTCCGGTAACTTCCGCCAATGGGTCGGACTAGTTGCGACTGAAAAAGTTGAATCCGGCGTGGTTGTGAGCGCGCCGTAACATCCGGTGAAGGGTCCGACGATGACGGCGGAAAATATTACAGATCTGACGGGACGTGTGGCGGTCGTCATTGGCGGCACCTCCGGTTTAGGTCGCAGCATTGCCATCGGCCTAGCGCGCTCCGGTGCGCATGTTGTGCCGACGGGTCGCCGCGAAGAACTGTTGGGAGAAGTCTGCGCCGAAGTCGAAGCATGCGGACGCGAAACGCTGCGGCAGACGGTGGACGTGTCGCAGCGGGCATCAATTGACAGGCTGCGCAACGCGGTAATGAAGCGTTTTACCGGGGTGGATATTCTCGTTAACGCCGCCGGGCGCACGACGCGCCGAGCCACAGCCGAAGTTGATGAAGCAGAGTGGGCGGCGATCATGGACACGAATTTGTCAGGTAGCTTGCGCGCTTGCCAATCGTTTTACGTACCGTTGCGCGCCAGCAAGCGCGGGCGCATCGTTAACGTCGCCTCGCTTGCATCGTTCGTCGCGTTTCACGAAGTGGCGGCTTACGGCGCGTCGAAAGCGGGGGTGCTCGCCTTGACGAGAAGCCTGGGCGCGGAGTGGGCACGCGATGGAATTAACGTTAATGCGATTGTGCCGGGCGTGTTTCCCACGGAACTTAATGCAAAGCTGCTCGACGGCACCGAGCGCGGTCGGGAACTGCTGCTGCGCACGCCGCTCGGACGCTTCGGTCGCGCAGAAGAATTAATTGGGGCGGCTGTCTTTCTCGCTTCCGACGCGGCGAGTTTTATCACTGGACAGACGATCACGGTTGACGGCGGCTTTCTCGCGTCAGGAGTTAATTCTTAAAAACGCCCATTGCTGAACGGGCAAGGAGCAAAGTGTTCTAAAGTAATCAAACGAACACGAGTCGGTTAGTTACAAACTTTCCGATAGTGTTTTCAAAGGATGAGGAGCTAAATTATGTACTACAACTTGCAACAAAACATGATTCGTTTTGCTTTTCTCACTTTTTGTCTTTGTGGATTGCTGGTCGTAAACATTACCGCGCAATCCATCAACGGCAAAATTCTCGGCACCGTAACGGACCAAAACGGCGCCGTGGTGCCAAATGCAACTATTAATACGATCAATGAAGGGACGGGCGCGAAACGAACCGGGAATGCCGACGAAAACGGTTTTTATGTTTTCCCTGAATTGCCGGTCGGCTTCTATACCATCGAAATTTCGGGCGAAGATTTCGCAACGTTCACTCGCAAGAACGTCAAGGTGGACGTAGGAGGCGAAACCCGCGTGGATGTTGGGCTAACGGCGCAAGGCGTTTCCGCCACTGTTGAAGTAACAAATGATAGTTCGCTTATCAAAACCGACACCAGCACATTGTCGGAAGTTATCACCAGTCGGCAGGTTGATTCGCTTCCGCTTAACGGGCGCGATTTTCGCCGTTTGACGACGCTCACGCCCGGCGCTGCTCCGCGCAGTCAGCGCGGTAGTCTCGGCTCGTTCACCGTCAACGGTCAACGCGAAAAAAATAATATCTTTTTGATTGACGGCGTGGACAATAACGATTCGTTCCGCAATCAGCCGTCATTTAATCAGGGCGGCGTGACGGGCGCACCGGCAACGCTTTTCCCGGTTGACGCGCTTGGCGAATTTTCGCTGCAAACGCAAGGCGCGGCGGAATATGGTCGCAATTCCGGTGCGGTCGTCAACATCGTCGTCAAATCTGGCACGAACGATTTTCACGGCACGGCTTACACCTTTATCCGCAATGACGATTTCGATGCCCGAAACTTTTTTGAACTGCAGCGCAACGAATTTCGGAACGGCAATTTTGGCGGGGTTCTCGGCGGCCCGATTTGGGAAAACCGCACGTTTTTCTTTACCGGCTATGAAGGTCAGCGCGAATTTGTCAATTCACCTTTCCAGGTGCGCGTACCGAGCGCGGCTGATATAGCCGCCGCAAGAGCCGCCAACACCGCCGCCGGACGAGCTGAAAACGCTTTGAGCGCGCGGCTTCTAACTCTCTTTCCGGCGGCGAATTTGAATGCCCCAACGGGCAACAACTATGCTTTTGCCGCGCCGAATCTGAACAACTCGAACAATTTTCTCGTCAAAATTGATCACCGTTTCAGCGATAATTTCAACCTGAGCGGACGCTATATCTACGGTAAAGGCACACAAAATTTTCCTTTGACCAGTGGTAACGGTTCGCCTTTGCCCGATTATCAAACGGTGGTGCCAACCAAAATCCAACTGTTCGGATTGAATTTTTCGCAGGTTCTTACGCCGACGCTCTTTAACGAAGCCCGCATCTCCTACAATCGTTTTGAGCAGACATTTACGCCGCTGGACGCGGATTTTGACCCGGCCTCCCTGGGATTGGTGACGGGTTCGGGCATAAATTCATTGCCCACGATTACAGTAACCGGCGTGGTCAGTTTGGGTGCACCGACCAATGTTCCACGCGGACGCATCAGCAGCGCGTTCCAACTGGTTGATAATGTATCCTGGACGCGCGGCGGTCACATCTTCAAATTCGGCGGTGAATTTCGAAGGGCAATTGTTGACTCCTTCGCGGATCAATTGGCTCGTGGTCGCATCAATTTCAATAATCTCGCTGATTTTTTGGCCGGTGTGGTTTCGACTTCCGGCACGGCTCTGCTGCGCGGACAAACGCGACGCGAGACTTTTACCAACAACTTCGGTTTTTTCGCCCAGAATGATTGGAAGGTTACACCGCGTCTGACCTTAAATCTTGGTTTGCGTTACGAATACCTCGGCGTCTTGCAGGAAAAAGAAGACCGTCTGTCGAATTTTCTGTTTGACCGCGGGTTAGTGCGTGTCGGCGACGCGGGTTTGAAGAATGTCTGGGAGCCGGATTATAACAATTTCGCGCCGCGCTTTGGCTTTGCTTACGATGTGGGGGGCACAGGCAAAACGATTGTGCGCGGCGCAGTCGGAATGTATTACGACACGCCTTCGCAAGATTATATCCTCTTGCAGGGTTTTCAAAATGGCGGACCCGGAAGTTTGGGTTTGAATCCGCTCCCGGATTTAGGAGTTTTCAACGTAACTTTTCCGTCCACCGCAACCATTCCTTACGGTCCGGGCATAGCTATTTTTGGTGCAGCAACAGGCGGTTTGCCGACCTCGAACATTGCGCTTTTCGCCACCGACATCAAACAGCGCACACCCTATATTTTCAACTACAACGCAAACGTGCAGCAGCAATTGTTTAAGGAGACGGTTTTGCAGGTGTCTTACGTCGGTTCGCAAGGGAGGCATCTGTATCGCGTGCGCGACATCAATCAAGCCACGCCTGGTGCCGCGGCAACACGACAATCGCGCCGTCCATTTAACGCGCAGTTTCCGCAGTATTCGTTTATCAACTATTTGGAGGCTTCGGCAAATTCCAGCTATAACGCTCTTCAAGCAAACGTCCGGCAGCGTTTGACGAGCGGGCTGAATCTGAATGTTTCCTACACCCTGTCAAAATCAACTGACGATGCTTCCAACGGTATATACGGCGGCACGCGCGGCGTTTCGTTTCCGCAGGACAGCTATAATCTGAAAGCGGAGCGCGCCGTGTCGAGTTTCGACGTGCGGCATCGCTTCACCTTCAACTTCGTCTATGATTTGAACTTTCTGCTTGAAAAATTCGGGCGCAATCGCCTGACTGAAGGCTGGCAACTTAGCGGAATTTATACCGCTTCGAGCGGCATTCCGATTACGCCGTTTCTGAGTACGGATGTGAGCGGCACAGGCGAACTCAACGACCGTCCGAACCTCACAGGCGATTCCAACAACGGTCCGGGCACGGCTGGACAATGGTTCAATACAGCCGCCTTTACCATTCCGGCGGCGGGAACTTTCGGCAATGCGCCGCGCAACTCCATCATCGGCCCGCCCGTCAATATTTTTGATTTCTCGTTCAACAAAACAACGCGGATTGTTGAGAATGTTTCGCTGCAATTTCGTGCCGAAGCGTTCAATCTCTTCAATCGTCCTAATTTTAGTTTGCCAAATGTTGACAGAACCAGCTCGGCTTTCGGCGCCATTAGCGAAACGCCTGACGTAACGGCAGGCAATCCGCGTCTGGGTGAAGGCGGGCCGCGCGTGTTGCAGTTCGGTGTGAAATTGATTTTTTAGCGAGCGGAAAAGGGTTTGGAAAAATAGGACAACTCGAATCGAATTAAAAGATAGAGGTTGGAGGTGAGTTGAGGAGTTTCGAGCAACGGAACTTTTGCATGAAAGCTGTAACTACAGATACGCTGAAAATCAAAACGAAAGAAGAGTGCCGTTGGGATTGCGTCGCTTTGGGCGAGGTGATGCTGCGGCTCGATCCGGGTGATCAGCGGATTCACACGACGCGGCAATTCAGAGTGTGGGAAGGCGGCGGCGAGTACAACGTCGCGCGAGGCTTGCGACGTTGTTTCAATCAACGGACGATCATCGTGACGGCGCTGGCGGACAATCCTGTTGGGCGATTGGTCGAAGACATGATGTTGCAAGGCGGCGTCGACCTATCTCATCTCAAGTGGGTGAAGTACGACGCGATCGGGCGCGCAGTACGCAACGGTTTGAACTTCACCGAAAGCGGATATGGCGTGCGGGCCTCTCTGGGCTGTTCCGACCGGGGACATACCGCGGTCTCCCAACTCAAACCCGGCGAGATTGATTGGGCTCGGATTTTTGGAGCAGAAGGCGCGCGCTGGTTTCACACGGGCGGGATTTTCTGCGCCCTTTCGGAAACGACGCCGCTCGTCGCGCGCGAAGCGATGGAGGCGGCGAAGCGTCACGGCGCAATCGTCTCCTACGATCTGAACTACCGCGAATCATTGTGGAAAGCAATCGGCGGACGCGAGCGCGCGCGCGAAGTTAATCGCGAGCTTGCACCCTTCGTTGACGTGATCATCGGCAACGAAGAGGATTTCACCGCCGCGCTCGGCTTCGAGGTAGCAGGCTTGGACGAGCATCACTCGCAGCTCGATGTAGGCAACTTTCAGAAGATGATTGAATCAGCGATTAAGACCTTTCCGAACTTCAAAGTGGTTGCTACCACGTTAAGAAATGCCAAGACCGCATCCATCAACGATTGGGCGGCTGTCTGCTATCTGCAGGGCCAGTTGTATCGTTCGGCGACGCGCGAGAATCTGGAAATCTTCGACCGCGTGGGCAGCGGAGATAGTTTCGCTTCTGGACTCATCTACGGTTTTATCGAAAACAAGGGCGCCCAGTGGGCGGTTGAGTGCGGGGCGGCGCACGGTGCGTTGGCGATGACCACGCCGGGCGACACTACGATGGCGACGCTAGCGGAGGTCGAACGGGTAATGAGGGGCGGCACCGCGCGCGTGGCAAGGTAAGGTCCAGATAAAATTACGATGAGCAAAAGCGAAGTCTTAAAGCACATTAAGGAGATGGGCATCGTGCCGGTAGTGCGGGCGGCCTCATCGGATGAAGCGATGCGCGCGGTTGACGCAATCAAAGGTGGCGGCATCAGCATTGTGGAAATCACTTTGACCGTGCCGGGTGCGTTGGCCGTAATCGAGGCGGTGGTGAAGCGTTTCGGAAATGAAGTGACCGTAGGGGCGGGCACGGTGCTCGACGCTCAAGCCGCCGGTTCGTGCATGCTGGCCGGTGCGCAGTTCATCGTCTCTCCAGCGCTGAACCTGGGGACAATCGAAGTCTGCCGGCGTTACTCAATCGTGGTGATGCCGGGCGCATTGACGCCGACAGAAGTTATCACTGCATGGCAAGCGGGCGCGGACATGGTGAAAGTTTTTCCGTGCAACGCGATGGGCGGCGCAAGTTATTTAAAGGCGTTGAAAGCGCCCTTCCCGCAAGTGGACCTGTTACCGACGGGTGGCGTGTCGCTGAAGACAGCGGCTGACTTCATTCATGCGGGCGCCAGCGCGCTGGGCGTCGGCAGTGACCTGGTGGACACAAAAGCGATTCGCGCCGGAGAACTCGAGAAGGTTACCCAGTCCGCGCGCGCATATCTTGAAGTCGTACGTGAAGCACGCGCGTCAAGTCCTGGATAGGAGTTGCATTCCCTGCCTGCCACTACGCCGGCAGTTCAAAGTCACCTACAAAAATCATTTTAAACAAGCATTAAGGGAGGTCGTCTTGCGGGAAACTCGGCTGCACTTTTCTTTATTCATAGTTATCATCGCCGCGAGTCTCTCGCAAAGTGTTTATGCACACAAGGGAATCTCGGCGGGAAAGGTGAGCATTTCTCAAAAGCAGTTGCAGCCCGGGCGGACGATCGCGCTGGCGGGCGAGTGGCTATACAAGCCGGGCTATTTGTTGCAAGCGAACGAACAGCCGGAACTTACGGACAATCTGAGCGGTTACGTAGTGGTTCCGGTTCCGCAATTGCTCAACCGCACACAATGGTGGCTGGATGATTCCGAAGATTTTAAAAGTTTCGAAGCTGCGCGTCTGAAAAGACTAGGGTTCGATACCGAGCGCGCTGAAGATGGTTGGTATCAACTCGCCCTCGATCTGCCCGCGCTGCCGAAGCGTCGCCGCGTCTTCATCGAATTTGACGGCGTGGCGATGAAGAGCAAAGCGTTCTGCAATGGGAAACGGCTCGGCGAGCACTCAGGCATGTTCAGCCGCTTCGCTTATGACCTGACGCCGCACTTGAAAGCCGGGCGCAACATCCTTTCGGTCTTTGTCTCGATGGAAAAGATCCCGAGCTCGGCGCTTTCGCTCGGTCAAGCCGTCACGGTGAATTTGACGGCTTCCAAGATTCTGACCTTGAGCAAGGGCATGTTCGGTCCGCTTTCGCCAGATGCGAATAATCGCAGCTACGATCTGCACGGCATCTGGCAGCCAGTGCATTTGGTCGTGCGCGATGCCGCGATAATTGACGATGCGTGGTTCATACCGTCGCTTGACGGTGCGCGCGTGCAGGTGAAGATGCGAAGTCTAGCGGGCGCGCAATCCGCCATTTTGCGCGGACGTTGGACGGACGAGAAGACGAACAAAGTTCTTGGGACGACCGAGTCTATCGGCGTGCAACTGGAGGAAAACCAGGTAACGCGAGACGTAACGCTCCGCAACGTGCAGCCGAAGCTGTGGACGCCTGCTTACCCGAACCTCTATCGGCTTGATGTTACGCTAGAATCCGCTTCCGGCGAAGTGCTCGATCGATGGACGCACAGGGTCGGCTTTCGAACGTTTGAAGTGCGCGGCAATAGATTCTTTTTGAACGGCAAGCCTTACTGGTTGCGCGGAGCGAATCAACTGCCTTATGGCAAAAATTCCTGGGACCCGAAGTTGCCGCGCAAATTGATAAAGTCAATGCACGACGGCAACCAACGCGTGACTCGTACGCACGCTACTCCCTGGAACGAAGAGTGGTTGAATGCAGCGGACGAGATTGGGTTGGGCGTGAGCGTAGAAGGCATTCGCCCCTGGGCGCTGGCGGGAAACATCGGCGCGACGCCGCCTGACATGTTCGCACACTGGCTGATGGAGAATGAAGATGTGATAAGACGCGGGCGCAATCATGCGAGCGTCTTGTTATGGACCGTCGGCAACGAGATGCTCTTGCGCGACGGAAAAAATTTAGCGAAGTGGAGGCAACTCTCCGAAGTCGTGAAGCAGACGCGCCGACTCGATCCCTTCCGCCCGATCGTTGCCGACTCCACTTACCAGCGCGAAGCAGAGTTTTATAGTGAAACGCTTAAGCCGAACAACATTGATGACGGCGACGTTGACGACATCCATCGCTATCGCGGTTGGTACAGCGATTCGCCGTTTGTGATTGATACCATTGCGGACATCAAAAACCTCACGCCGAATCGCCCGCTCATCGGCCAGGAGATGTCCACCGGCTATCCAGACCTCGACACGGGGCTGCCGGTCTTGCGTTACACTCGAGATTTAGTGACTCCGCAAGCGTGGGTCGGGCAGGACGCCTATCCCGGCAGCGATCCGGGGGTTTTTCTCGAACACAATCGCGCGGTGACCAAGCGTTGGGCGGAGCAGTTACGCCTTCAACGCGGGGATCGCACCGCAGGTTTTATGTTGTTCTCAGCCGAGTGTTGGTTTGCGCACAGCTACGACTCGCACCGCGCCGCGCCTTATCCAGTCTACGAAGCGATGCGCGATGCGTGGTCGCCAGTCGGCTTGGCGTGGGAGACGGCGCGCCGCCGTTTCTACGCCGGCGAAGAGATGGACACCGCTGTCTTCATTACAAACGATGACGAGCAGTTCCGCGATCTTCGCGGGTTGACGCTGCGGGTGGCGTTCGTTGACGAGCGGGCGAAAAGGGAGATTGCCCGCGGTGATGCCGCAGACATCAAAAGCCTTCCTTATTACGCGACACTGCGACAGCCCTTGCGCCTTCGCGTGCCCTCGACGAAAGAGACGCGTCAACAACTGAGCCTCGTGCTGCAGCTCAGCGACGGTCAGGGGGAGGTCAGCCGCACGGTCGAAAGAATCGAAGTATTCAGTAGGTCCGTGCCTCCCTTCGCACCGCCGGCGAACAGTCGGGCTGTAGCGCTTGGGCTCGGAAGCGATTTGCGGCAATTCGTCACCGACGCGCGAATCTTTCAGCAGGTTTCCGGAGCTGACATGCTCGTCTTCGATCGTGAGTTGCCGTCGCCTGAGGAAGCCTGGGGTGCTGTCCTGCTGATCGGGGCGAGCGATTCATTACAAGATGTGCGGCGGGGGGGGCGAGCCCGCGAGCTCGTCGAACAAGGGGCAACAGCGATCTTATTCGCGCCAGGTAAGAGCGCTGTGGACTTGTTTCCGAACGACGTGTTGAGTGTGAAGAATGTGTCGGGCGAGTATGCAGATCACGCGCCATCTGCCGGAACAAAGTTGACGGCAGGTTTGAGTGGGATGGACATCAAATGGTGGGGAAGAAAGGATGACTGGCGCGTCTTCGTGGCGAGCAGCGCGCATCGCTTGAAGCCCGGTGGCGCAGCGCGCGAACTCATCCGGTTCATTCCTTCACACAGCTACATCCCAGCGGAGCGGGTGCCGGAGCAGTACCTGACGGTGCTGTTCGAGATCCCCCTGGGCCTTGGCCGGGTGTGGGTCTGCGATCTCGATCTGGAAGATTCCGTTGCAGTTGATCCGGCAGCGCGTCTGCTGGCAATCAATCTCATGCATGCCGCCCTTGATCCTTCGTCTACGAAGAATCTGCCAGGGATGCCCTCGCATCAAGCGAGTCTGGGTGGCAGGCGCAAACAAACTGTGAAGTAGTCGGTGCGTGTATGTTGCGTTCAATATTACCTGCTTTCTTTCTCATTTTTAGTTGGCAAACGGTCAGCGCACAGGAATTTATTCCACTTTGGCACAAAGATAAAATACCCAACTCAAGAGGCCTCAAGCTCGAAGATAAAATTGAGAACGAGCGCATTCATCAGGTCGGGACTCCGGGGATGTACGCCTTTTTTCCTTCTTTGCAAGAAAATAAAGGCGCGGCGGTCCTGATCTGTCCGGGGGGTGGATACGCGCATCTCGCTTACGTCATCAGCGGAACTCAGCTAGCCAAATGGTTTAACTCGATGGGCGTGAGCGCGTTCGTGCTGAAGTATCGCTTGCCAAATTCGCCTGACCTTAAAGAAAGACAAATTGCACCTTTGCAGGATGCTCAACGAGCGGTGCGAATTATTCGTTCAAATGCTGAAAAATGGTGCGTCAACCCGGATAAAATCGGAGTAATGGGAACTTCGGCCGGCGGTCATCTGGCGGCGAATCTCGGAACTTCAACCGAAGACGCGGCAAAAATCAATGACGAACTTGACAGATTCTCATTCACGCCGAATTTAATGATTCTTGTTTCGCCCGTTATTACTATGGGCGAATACGCGCACGCGGGTAGTAGAAACAATCTCCTCGGCGAAAATCCGTCGAAGCAATTGATTGAAAAATATTCGCTGGAAAACCAGGTTACGCTAACTACTCCGCCGGCGTTTGTGGTTCACGCAGTTAACGATAAAACGGTAAACGTTCGCAACAGTATGCTGTTTTGCGAAGCACTATTGGACAAAAAAGTCACCGTGAGCCTGCATATTTTTCCCCACGGAGCACACAGCATTGCGCTGCGAAATAATTCCGGCTCGACTGAAACCTGGACGAGCTTGTGCGAAATGTGGCTAGTTGAAACGGGCTTTATTCCGCAGGTTAGGAAGTAGCCGGGTTGAAGATAAAATCAGCTGTCCTGTGGCGCATGTTATTGATGAGGATGAACAATCGAATTTTGATTGTGGTCCTCTGTTTGCTGTCGGTTGGTATTTTGTCGGTCGGAGCAGCAGCGCGAGACTGGTCGGAAGCGGTGCGGGGCTCCTGGATACAAGATGGCGCACTGCGCGCAGGTGACATAGTGCTGACTGACCGGAACGCGGGATGTGAAATCGTCGTCGCTGAAAAGGAACATTCAGCCGTCCAGCAGGCTGCAAGTTTTCTGGCGAGCGACTTTGAGAAAATCAGCGGTTACAAACCGCCAATCATATCAACGCCAAGCGGACAGCGCGTTGCCATCCGTCTGACAACGCTGGGCAACGACGAGATTCCCAGGCAGGTCGCCCAAGATAAACTCCGCAATCAATGGGAAGCGTACCAGATTCTCACAACGCAAAACGCGGTCTGGCTCGTTGGGGCAAACTTTCGTGGGACTTTATTCGCTGTCTATACCTTAAGCGAGCGCCTGGGTATTGACCCGCTCTATCATTGGACGGGCTACACTCCTGACAAACGCTCCAAGTTGGCGCTGAAAAAGACCGACTACTTCATTAATTCTCCGACAGTCAAATATCGCGGGATGTTTCATGACGATGAAGACATACTGCCGCGACCGTTCGAGGACAGCGGATACCCTTTGCGAATCGGCGATGTTCCGACCGAATGGTATGAGCGCTATTTTGAAACCGCGTTGCGCTTGGGCTTTAACATGGTCGCGCCTTATACGCGAGCACACCGGCGCTTTGAAGTGCAAAAGATTGCCAGTGAGTGGGGATTGTTCTACACCTCGCATCACTACGACATTTTGCTCTCAAATCCGTTCGGCATTGAACGCTTCGGTTTAGGTAAAGCCCGCAATGCGGGAACGACTTGGGATTGGCTGACGAACCGAGAAG
>JACCSP010000283.1 GCA_013812905.1 Pyrinomonadaceae bacterium | reverse complement strand
AGCAGGCAAACGCGTACTGACGGCAGGAGCAAATGCGCTCAGAATCTTCACTTCGCGTTTTGGAGCGTCGCCCTTCAAGACGATCAATATTGCCGAAGCTCCCCTCGTCGCGGGCCTTGGAAGCACCGAATTCGCTGGGCTGGACGTAATTGCTAGTGCTTTCTACGTCGATTTCGATTCCGCGGCTATGCGGAACCTTCCCGAGATCATTCGCGAGCAGCGCCCTTCCGTGGAACAAAGCCTGGAGTGGACGGTAGGGCACTTGGTCGCCCATCAGTGGTGGGGCGCGGCCGTCGGAAACAATCCGGTGCGCGAACCTGTGCTTGATGAGGCGCTGTCTTGTTGGTCAGCGCTGCTCTATTACAGAGAAGTCTATGGTGAGCAACAAGCCGCGACGGTGCTCGACGATCAATTGCTGGGAGTTTACCGAGTGTACCGCACATTCGGCGGTGAAGACATGGACGCAAACCGTTCGGCTCGTGACTATCGCAACTCATTTCAGTATGCTGCAATTGTTGCTACCAAGGGTGCCATGATGTTCGTCGAACTCGAGCGACTGCTGGGCGAGGAAAAGTTTTTTGCGGCTCTGAAAAGCTACTACAAGGCGAACCTTTTCGAGATTGCCCAGCTGGACGACCTGCGCGGGGCATTTATTGCTGAAGCGCCGATAGAACAAAGAAGGACAGTTGCTCGTACCTTCAATCGTTGGCTGGCGAGCCGACGAGGCGATGAAGACATTGCTAAACCAGACCCGGAACTCGCCAAGTCGTTGGGACTGACGGCTAACACAGGCAAGGAAAGAAAAGGAGATCGTAACGCGTTTACTGCCTTTGCTCGGGTCGGCAAATTTTTCTGGCAGCAAATGACGCGGATACGGTGAGAGAACTCGAAAATACGGGTCCAGCTAATACCGGCGATGAGAGCTTACAGGGAAGAAACAAAACTTGGCGGCGACGCACTGAGTCAACAGGCCCGCTCCGTCGAGGTGGAACAGAGTCTCGAACGTCTGGGCTGGCTAATGGATGATCTATTTCGCGTTCCTGGGCTCGGCTGGCGTGTTGGTCTCGATGCACTCGTGGGGCTGATTCCCGGAGTAGGCGACACAGCTACCACCCTCGCGTCGCTGTATATTCTTACGTCGGCCGTTCGTTATCGCGTTCCCAAGGTTACCCTACTACGCATGGGACTTAATCTCGGCATCGACTATGCCATGGGATCTCTGCCCCTGGTCGGCGATCTGTTTGACGCATGGTGGAAATCAAATCAAAAGAACATCAATTTGCTGCGCAAGCGCGCAACCGTGACAGCGAGCGAGGCGCGTGAGGGCAAAATCAGCGACTGGCTTTTCGTGGGCCTGATAATTCTGTTGTTGGTTGGTCTGGCAGTGGGCGCGGCCCTAGTCAGCATCTTCCTATTGTTGTTCATAGTCGAGCAAATCTCGAAAGTTCTCGCCGCTTGAGAAACCCAGTCAAGAACTCAAACACTCTGATGTGGTGACAGGCTTTCAATGAAAAAGAAGACTGCTCAGATGAACGTCTCGAAGTTGGAAGCGTGGCTTACCCTCACTAACTCAGCCAGGTCAAGTTGAATAGTGGCCTAAACTGGGACGGGCCGACCTCACCCCATCCAAAAGTCAGGCACGATCCACGAACTCACACAAAATAACACTAAGAACATTTCGTATCGATTTGCGCGATTTCGTGGATCGACTCCTGGCTCGCCCGCGGCGCAAGTTGCAGTTGTCACGGTTGCAGCACAGGATGGGAAACGGCGTAGTCGACAATCTTGTCAGCGTAACTGGAAAAAGGCGGGCAACGCAGATCGTACGGCTCGAGGAGTGAGCTTGCCTGCCTGGTGTCGTACGTTTGTTTCAGAAAGAAGTAGGGCACACCGCGATGAGGCAGATCTGTGATCCGCGGAGAGGGCGGCAGCATTAAAGAGAATTGTACTACTGGTGCAGGAACGGTGATGAGTGAGCCCGTTCCTTTTAGGCGGCGGGCAATGGTGTTGAAAAGTTCGTGGGTCGTTAGTGGATTGGGATCGGCGAGCTGGATCGTCTTACCGATTGCCCGCGAATCCCGAAACAGCGCAGCTATCCCGTCAACAACAAAATCGACGGGCACAAGATTCAAGCACACCTCGCGGTTTCCGATGTTGAAGAGCTTTAGTACACTCGGCCACTTTCGCAGGTAGTGGATTAGGTAATAGACCCCATCATATTTCGCTGTTTCCCCCGTCTTTGAGTCACCGCATACCACAGCGGGCCGATGGATAGTGATGGGCAAAGTCGATTTGAGCGCCTCCACTTCGACTTCCGCCAGATATTTCGACTCCTCGTAGTAATTGCGGAAACCGGCTGCGTGGTTCAGTTCGGTCTCCAGAATTCGCCCTTTCCGTTTTCCGGCAACATAGCAGGTGGAGACGTAGTGATAGTGATGCAGGTTCGGCATCGCCTGGGCCAGCTCATTGACATTCCTGGTGCCCGCAAGATTAACCTGCATGGCTATATCCCGCCCCACTCCGAGGTCGTAGATTGCCGCGAGGTGACAAATCACCGTCGGTTGGGAGCTCGCTATTTTAAGGTCGAACTGAGACATCCCGAGATTCGATTGCGCGATGTCGCCCTCGAGAATGCGAAAGTGTGAAACGGCATTTCCGCTCTGATGAGCAATTCGCTCAAGCTCCCCTCGGGCGCGGTCTATAAAGGGGGACTGCACCAGAAGTAAGAAGCGCCCCCCATCTCTGGCGAGACGTTCCAGGAGCCGCCCGGCAATAAAGCCTGGAAATCCCGTGATGAAAACTGTTTCCTCAAGTGACATTTGAACTTCCTCCAGCTCAATTTAGCTGGCAGACGATAGGGGCGAGTATAATTCACGCCTCTTAACCAACATAACGAGTCACAGTCACGGCGCTTTGGTACTGCAGTCGAAACATACCATTCAATAGAAATGGGGAGCGGTAATGACCGCAGTCAACTGAAACAAATACTCGCTACCAATGTCAGCAGCAGCGAGGTCTTCTATGTAAGGTGATCAGCGGCGCAAATTAAAATTCAGTTCGTAGAGCGAATTGTTAGTCACGTGCAGTCGCTACACTCCAGTTTCCGCAGTCGTTTTCAGAGTTTCACATCTAAGGAGCCGATTAATGCAGTCTTATCAAGCAAGAAGGATGACGCTAGGATTTCTCCTGGTTGTTGCAACCATTCTCTCCAGCGTTGTGACTGGCCCAGATCAGCATGCGGCTGAATGCACAATCCGCATTACGCTGCTTCAACTGAACGATGTCTATCAGTTTGTTCCAGTCGACCGTGGGACTCGTGGAGGTTTGGCGCGCGTTATGACTTTGAAGAAACAGATTCAGAAGGAGTCACCTCACATGCTCTTTCTTTTCGCCGGAGACACTATCTCGCCTTCGGTTGAGTCGATAACGCACAAGGGGGCGCAGATGATCGAATCCTGGAATACAGTGGGTCTCGACTATGCCACTTTCGGAAATCATGAATTTGATTTTGGACCTGAAGTCCTTCGCGAACGGATTAAAGAGTCGCGCTTTGCCTGGATTGCTGCCAATGTCATTGACAAGAAGACGGGCAAAACATTTGCGGAGGCTGAGTCATTCGTAATCCGCGAATTTGATGGCGTAAAAATCGGGATCTTCGGATTGGTGCTGCCGGAGACGAAGACGACATCGCGGCCTGGGCCGGACGTTGACTTCCTTAACCCCTGCGAAACAGCAACGAAGGTCGTTTCGGATATTCATGCGCGTGGCGCCAAAGTTGTAGTTGCCTTGACCCATCTCTCGATGCAGCAGGACAAAGAGGTAGCACGTTGTGCGGACGTTGATGTGATCATCGGAGGTCATGAACATACTTCGCTGGAGTCGGCAGCGGGGGGTGCCCCAATCTTCAAAATGACGTCAGACGCACGCGAGTTAGGAAGAATTGACTTGAACATCTCGAAGACCAGTGGCGAGTTGGAAAGCATCGATTGGAAAGTAATTCAGGTAACGAGCGAAACGATGGAGGACCAAGAATTCGCGACGATTTACCGGAGGTATGGCCGACTCTTAAAAGAACACTCCCAATCAGTGGGCCGCGCAAGGGTGGCACTGGATGCGCGCAGCGCTGAGAATCGCACGCGCGAAACGAATGTGGGAAACATGGTGGCCGATGCATTTCGCGGGGCAACCGGCGCAGATGTTGCGCTGTTGAATGGGGGCTCGATCCGCGCAGACACGATTATCAGTCAGGGCACGCTAACGAAAAGAGACTTGCTTTCAATTCTCCCCTTTAAGAACAAGGTAGTAAAATTGGAGTTGACCGGTGTTATGCTGCGGGCAGCGCTCGAACATGGGGTCAGCAGGAGCGCGGAAGACAATGAGCCCGGGAGGTTTCCCCAAGTGGCTGGGCTTCGTTTCACATTCGACGCCAGCCACCCACCAGGATCTCGCGTTCTCGAAGTTACCGTTAATGGGCAACCGCTCGACGACAACAGAAAATACACGCTGGCAACCACAAACTTCCTGGCGGTTGACGGCGGAGACGGTTACGCGATGCTGAAGGGAGCCCGGCGTTTGATCTCGCCGGAGCAGGGTGAGAGCGATTTTGATATCCTGCGGCGTGGGATCATGGCTGCGAGGTCAATCGCACCGAAGATTGACGGGCGCATCAAACGTCTGGATAAACCTGGCCGCAAAAGGCCGAACTGCGTCGAAACCCAATGACCATCCCAGCAATTTACGAGGACGACGTTTCCCCCGGGGCTAAGTACGAAGCCAGGCAGCTTTTTCACGAAGCTTACCAGGCACAGTTGGCCGAGAACTACGAGTCTGCAATCGAGCTTTACCACCGTTCGATCGAAACCTACCCGACCGCCGAAGCTCACACTTTTTTGGGCTGGATCTACAGTTTTCAGAATCGCTACGATGAGGCCATCGCGGAGTGTTTGGCCGCAATCCGTGTCGACGAAACGCTGGGCAATCCTTACAACGATATCGGGAGTTACCTTCTAGCCAAGGGTGATTCCTACGGCTGTGTTCGGTGGTTCAAACGCGCTTTGTTTGCTCCGCGTTACGATTCTTACGCGTTTCCTCACTTCAACCTGGGTCGTGTTTACGAAATGCGCCGGAAATATCTGGAGGCCGCCCGACACTACACGCTGGCGCTGGAACAGCAACCGGGATTTGCGGAAGCCGCCAGGGCATTGCGACGCATGCAGGCACTGTTGAATTAACCCTGTTCGCAAACCCTGGCTTGTACCGCTTCACTTAAGTAACAGCGCGAATTTAGCTTATGATTGGTGGATTTTTATCTTCTGGCGATTGGCATCGACAGCCACGTAGACGACCTCAGCCTCAGTTACTCGTACGCGCTCGGTGCTTAAGCCCACTCTCTCAGCTTCGACGATGACGCGAATGGTAATCGAGGTGTTTCCTACGCGCACCGTCTCTGCATAGAAACTTGCCAGATCTCCGACGAAGACTGGTTTGTGAAAGATGACTTCGCGCATCGCTACCGTCACGAACCGTTCCATTCTGGTGCGACGGTGCGCCTCTATTGCTCCAGCCATGTCGATATAACTCAGAATGATTCCGCCAAAGACTGTGCCTTGCGAATTAGTATCGCGCGGTAGCAGCGTGATGCGTATTGCCGGATCGGTATATGAATTCATCGCGCTATCGTATGTCTGTAGATAAGTGAAACGTAAATAGTGAACCGAGGCTATAAAGGGAACCCAGCTCGCTAATCCGGTGTCTAAACGTCAGACTGGCCGCATTTCAACGTACAAAGAACAGGCTGATGCCCTACCAGCAAGTCTCTATTCCCGTCTACTAACTCCGACGCTTCAAGAAGAAATCGCCACCGGCTTTAACATACAGTCAATTCCCAAGACGGGTCTTGCACCGGCTAGACACGCAGCATCATGGGCTGCGGACGAACCACACGAACCGAGGACTAAATCCTTGTTATTAGTGCCTAACTTAGTGGATCGTGCTTTCCAGTCTGCGACACTTCGGCCCTTCGCAATGAAGTTTCCTTCTCACTCAACCGGCGCTGGTAACTCACCACCCTGTTTGACTTCTGTAATAACCCACTCTTTTATCACACGTTTCAATTCATCCAGGTGGCCTTCGAAGAAATGGTCTGCGCCTTTAATGACTGAAAGCCGAACTTGAGTGTGCGCCTTGAGCTTCGCCACAAGCTCTTCAAGTTTGGCAACCTCGCCAAACTCATCCCTGTCACCGTGCACGAACAGTATCGACTTACGACAAGCTTCCAGGAAACTGAAATCATATTTGTTCACAGGCGTGCCGATGCTTATCAGCTTAACAACGCGCTGATCCGAAATTGCGACTTCCATTCCCACTCGAGCGCCGAATGAAAATCCACAAAGCGTCACGTCGATGTCCTGGTAATTTTCTGCAAGATAGTCCAACCCCGCACGCACGTCTTCCATCTCCCCCCGGCCCTCGTCGTGCTCGCCCGTACTCCGGCCCACCCCGCGGAAATTCATTCGCAGGGTGGTCAATCCAGCATCATTCAAGGCGCTGGCTGCGCCAAACACAACCTTATTGTGCATGGTGCCGCCGCCTAGTGGATGGGGATGAAGAACGAGGGCAACACCTCGCCCAGGTTTTAGGGGAGGCTCTTTCAGAATAGCTTCGATGCGTCCGTGTTCCGCTGGAATGAATAGATTCCCCGCCGGGTACATGAATCAACTCTAAAACGTCGATGTCAAGATTCTGTTGCGGCCTGCTAATGATAGGTTAAACGTAGACACGAATTAGTGACTTCGGCTAAATTATGAGGGTTTCCTAAAGACATATATAGCTGACAACTTTTCGGAGAGTCTGATCATGCATGGTAACTACGTCTCCTGTTACCACTCAGTCGATTCTCTCTAATTTCCTGAGACAGCATTTGTTGCCCGGTCCAGCGAAGCTACACCGTACGGCGTTTTCGAGGAGCAATCAACGAGCAATCTCAAGCGTAAGCGTCATGCCCTGGTGGTGGATGATGTGGAAGATGTCACGTATCTGCTCTCGGTGTTGCTCACTCAAGAAGGTTATGAAGTGGTCACAGCTGATTCTGCCTTTGCTGCAATTGACGCCGCGCGCCGGCAGAAGTTTGACGTGATCATCTCTGATATTGGCATGCCGGGGATGAACGGATACGACTTGGCCAGAGCTCTGCGCGCACTGCCGGGCTACGAGAGAGTTCCTATGATTGCCGTGAGCGGGTTCTCTATGTTTGACGACCGGACGCGTTCCCTGGACGCCGGCTTCAATGCCCACTTGATTAAACCAATAGAGCTGCGGGTTCTTCTTGATCTTATTGAACATCTTTGAGTTGTGGTTGCGC
Organism: Pyrinomonadaceae bacterium; assembly: GCA_013812905.1. Taxonomy (GTDB): domain Bacteria; phylum Acidobacteriota; class Blastocatellia; order Pyrinomonadales; family Pyrinomonadaceae; genus PSRF01. The sequence goes on along the minus strand of JACCSP010000283.1, from coordinate 18,166 downwards.
GCGTCGAAGAACGTCAATAGATGAAGATCTCGCCAAAGCTTTCCGGTGCCCTGAAATCTGAGACTGCAACGCGCGGCGCTCAGTTAGTCGCCGGGGCAATCATCATCGTGCTCTTATTCTGGAGTCTTCAATTCTCCACCGATGCGATATGCTGTGGCGACTTCGATGGTTACTACCACATTAAGTGGAGCCGAATGTTGTGGGAAGGGTGGCGCCACCGCAGCTTCCCTCCGATTTTTACTTGGTTGCCGTCGACTACTCTCAGCCCTAAAAACTACGTCGATCATCATTTTCTCTTCCACGTCTTCCAGATCCCGTTCACGTTTGGTGACGGGCGGTTGGGTGCAAAGATTTCTTCAGTTATCTTCGCAAGCTTAGCCCTACTCTCCTGTTACTGGCTGCTGGTACATCACCGAATTCGCTACGTTCTGCTTTGGCTGGTCGCGCTGCTTGCTTGCTCTTCTCCATTTCTATACCGGCTAAATATGGCGAAAGCGCCGCCTTTTGCGATCATCTATCTCATTGTCGGAATTTATCTGCTCTTCAAGAAAAAGTATTGGCTGCTTGCTCCGCTCGCATTTATCTTCACACTTACCTACGACATGTTTGTGCTGCTGATTTTGGCTGTGTTCATCTGGGTGGCGGTCATCGGCTGGACGGAACGTCGCTTCGAGTGGCGACCAATTGTGTGGGTGCTGGCAGGCACAGCGGCGGGATTCATTATCAATCCCTACTTTCCAAAGAACCTGCAACTCTTCTACCAGCACTTGAGAATCAAGCTAACCCCTTCTGAATTCTCAACGAAGGTGGGCCAGGAGTGGTATCCCTATAATTCCTGGGAATTCATTGGAAACTCCCTCGTGGCCTGCGTGGCCATGGTCGTAGGGTACATCGCGTTTGACCCCGCGGATCGAAAGCGAGCCGACCACCCGCTCTTCTTTTTAATCTTCTCCACCGCGCTGATGGTCATGACGGCGCGTTGGAAACGCATAGCCGAATACTGGCCACCCTTTGCGGTGATGTTTTCTGCCTTTGCCCTACAGCCCTGGCTCGTGGGCGCGCGCTCGGCGTTGATGGGACTGCCTACGGACGTTCTCGAGGAGTTGCAGCCTTTTCTCGATCGCAGCGAACCTGGGCCACAACTGATTTCCGAAGACCGCATAGATCTCGCGCGAACGGTCGGCGCTATCGTGATTGCAGTACTTTTGGCCGTAATCTTGCTCTTAAATTGGCGAGCTACGGAAGCAGATATCAAATCAAGCGAATCGCACGGTTATTACCGGGCCGGCGCCGCGTGGATGCGTGCAAACGTCACCCCGGCTCAGGTAGTGTTCAACACCGATTGGGACGACTTCCCCCGGCTTTTTTACTACGACCCCAGTCACCACTACGTATCGGGTCTCGATCCGACCTACCTTTTCGATCGAGACCCGGCATTGGCAAAGCTATATGATCGGATCACTCTGGGCGAAGAAGAAGATCCGGGTCCGCTCATTCGCGATCGGTTTGGCGCGCGCTACGTATTCACGGACAATGGGCATGACAAGTTTTTCAACAACGCAATCGAGAGTGGCTGGTTTGATATAGTCTACGAAGATACGGATTGCACCATTCTGCGCATCCGTGACCAAAAAGGTGCGCCGCCGCCGGAGTTACCGGAATCCGGCGTGATTAATGATGATCAGGAACCGTTGCCGGATGAAGAGCTCCCGCAGAATGAGCAGCCTTGATTTCTGCTTGTCAGAACGGGGAGCGGTAGCGACCCGGTCTCGACTGGGTTTCGGTCAATCGAAAAGCTGCTCAGATTGTTGGCCGGAAAAGAATGCCGAAGATGTTTATTCAAGTTCCCAAGTCAGGGTTGGTAGCCTTGATCGTTGTTATGGTGGGAGCGATGCAACTGGGTTGCAGCCCCAGCGGCACGAACCAAACTCAGGGCGATTCCGCCACCACACAACCCCCTACGTCGCCAGTGCCACGTACGGCTTTCGAGCGGGACCTCCAATACATTCGCAATGGTCAGTTCGCCTATGTTTGGATTTTTTCGAGGCAAGACGGCAAGCCCCTCGACAAGGACGACGCAGCTTATCTACGCTCCAATGCGCCACAGGTTATTGACTGGGTAACCACCGACGACGGCAAACGGGTCATCGCGGGAACAAACTTCAATCTCGAGCAAGGCAACCTGCCGCAACTCCGGCAGCGTTTTGTGGTTGAGAACTACACGGGAAGATGACGAGCGACTCGATTAACGAACCGAGGAGCGGTAGGGGTTGTGTGAAAACGAAAAAAGAGCAATACGCTAATTTGGGTAAATGTATACTTGACTGACCACTAAGTTAAGAAACACGCTCCCCGCGCTCCGGTCAAACGAATTGTTCGGCGTCAGCGAAATCTAGCTCCGAGCCTCCTTGGCGCGCTTCGACCATTGCCAAAGACCACCCGTAATCTCAGCGGGCAAACGATAGCCCAGTTGGCGGGCGAGCATGACAATCTGCCCGCGATGGTGACCTTCATGCGCGACGAAATAGGTTAGGACATGCCCGACGTCGAGGGGAAGGTTGCGCCAAGTATACGACGAGGAGGCTGGGATCGCGTCCCCTCGGTCACAACCGAGCGTCAGCAAACTGATAATGCCGCGGCTACTGTGGCCTAGTGCTGGAATCAGCTCCTTCGGTCCAACCTTGTGTCGATTGACGGCTCGCGGCACCGCGATTCCGTGTTCCTTTCCCAGCGTCTTAATCCACATACACCGCGCATTGTGGATGTGGCCGGCGATCATCCGAACGGTTCGTCGTGGAGCCCCTGGCACTGTGGCTCCCCATAGCTCGTGGGGTAGGTGCTCGACCAGGAAGACGCTGACGCGGTTGTTGGTTCTCCACGCGGCAAGCAGCATATCTCGCTGGTCAAGTGCAGAGTGCATCACAATTTCACACAGCCTCTAACGCTCCTCGGTTTCGTAAATGAGCGTACGGACTGAGTCGTACGATTTACGATTTACGGGACCAACACTAGCTTTCCAAACTGGGCTCGATCTTCCATCAACTCGTGCGCGCGTCTGGCTTCTGACAGCGGCAGAGTTTGATCAACCACGGCGCGAATCTTGCCGCTCTCAACGAACTTCATCGCTTCTACCAGTTCCGCCTTTGAACCCATGAACGAGCCGAGAATCGTCAAGTGCCGATAGAAGATCTGGCGAATATCGGTTTTCCCGTCGAAGCCGCTGGTCGCGCCGCAGGTCACTAATCGGCCGTTATTTCTAAGCGAAGTAATCGAGCCGGGCCAGGTGTTGGCGCCCGTATGTTCAAAAACTACATCCACTCCCTTGCGACCTGTCAATCGTCGGACCTCCTTGGGCCAGTCCTCTCTAGTGTAATTGAGCGTTTCATCGGCACCGAGCTGTTTTGCCTTTGCCAGTTTGTCGTCAGTCCCAGCCGTAGCAATCACGCGAGCGCCGCGTAACTTGGCGATCTGAATGCCTATCGAACCCACGCCGCTTCCGGCCGCGTGGACCAGCACATCTTCGCCCGGCTGCAAGTTCGCGCGGGTCACCAACATATGCCACGCGGTGATCGTAACCAGAGGAAGCGCGGCCGCTTCTTCCCAGCTTAGTTTCTTAGGTTTAGCGATTACGTTGACTGCCGGAGCGACAACCAACTCGGCGTAACCACCCGCGCGACTCTGGCCGAGAACAGAATACTCGCGACAGAGATTATCTCTCCCGCTTAAACACTCAAGACAGTGGCCACAAGAAACTCCCGGCTGCAACATTACCTCGTCGCCGGGACGAATCCAGGTAGCTAACTCACCCACTTCTCGCACAACACCAGCGATGTCATTTCCGAGTATGTGCGGTAAAGAGATCTCGATGCCAGGCAAACCGCCACGTACCCAAACATCCAAGTGATTCAGCGCACAGGCGCGAACTTCCACGAGGACTTCATTTGCCTGGATCGTCGGATCGGACACATCAGCGTACTGAAGCACCTCCGGCCCACCGTGTTGGTTGAAGATGACAGCTTTCATGATCTAATTTGGAGTTCGCCGGGAAGCGAAGCGGCGGCGGCGCTTTGTTTGCTTTCTGGTTTGGGAAAGAGCGACGTGATAGCGACCAATCCAAAGCGGTGTCGCGCTGCGCTTGCCACCAACACTCCAAAAAGACCACCGTGCTGCTTGAAGGCGTCTGATTTTGCTGACGGCATAATTGAGGTGGCTTCAGCGTGTGTCCGCGTAAATCTTCGGCTCACTATCCGCTTGTTCTCGCGCGTGGTATGAGGAACGCGTTAGCGGGCTCGATTGAACGTGATGGAATCCCATCTCCATGCCGATGTCGCGCCACCGATCAAACTCTGCAGGGGTTACATAGCGTTCAACCGGCAGACGCTTTTCGTAAGGCTGTAGATACTGCCCAATCGTCATGATGTCACAGGAGACCGAGCGCAGGTCGTTCATGAGTTCAACGACCTCATCAAACTGCTCACCCAGCCCAACCATGATGCCGCTCTTGGTAAGCATACCGCGCCGTTCACGATCACGTCGTTCGGCTGCACGCCGCAGCAGGATAAGCGACTGCTGGTAGTAGGCGTCCGGTCGCACGCGTCTATAAAGACGCGCGATGGTCTCAGTGTTGTGATTCAACACATCGGGTTGGGCATCGAGTACGGTGTTGAGCGCCGCTTCGTCACCGTTGAAATCGGGAATCAATACCTCGACTTTGCAGTGGGGGTTAAGCATTCGCACCTGGTGAATCGTTTCGGCCCAATGGGCGGCACCACCGTCAGGCAGATCGTCTCGATTTACTGAAGTGATTACGGTGTGCGCGAGATTCAGGTGTCGCACCGCTTCCGCTACGTGATGCGGTTCCTTACTGTCGAGCGCGCCGGGCTGCCCTTTATTTACCGCACAAAAGCCGCAATGGCGCGTACAGATGTCACCTCCGAGCATGAATGTCGCCGTGCGGTCCGACCAGCATTCGAAGATATTGGGGCAACGCGCTTCCTGGCAGACCGTGTGAAGATTCAAACCTTCGATCAGCTTCAACACATTGTTCTGGTTGGTTGGGTCGCCGAGACGAATTCTGAGCCAGTCAGGCTTAGGCTGGCGCGGCCTGGGAGGATTGCTGATGACGTTTAGTTCGCGGGCCAATGACGAGTTACCTCGGGTAATGCACAACTTTACTCTCTGGACCGATTCTATTCTAACATCGAGTTACCAATTGGGCACTTGCCCCGATACTGGTCCAGTTTCAAATGCAGGCCATGCGAAACAGATGTTCGGTCGTCGTAACGGCTATGCCGCTGGATGGTCATCTAGCAACCTCGCCAGCATCTCCGGATCTATATTGCCGCCCGAGACAATCACGCCCACGCGTTTATGCTGGGAAGGGACTCGACCATGCAGCACCGCAGCCGCTGCGGCGGCGCCTGATGGTTCAACCAATGTCTTCATGCGGAAGAGCATGAACCTTATCGTTGCCACAATCTCCGCGTCGGACACCGTCAAAACATCGTCGGCATTTTGCTGGACGATGGGGAAGCTCAACACGCCGGGAGACTGGACACGCAGACCATCCGCGATTGTAGGCGGGGGCGGAATCGAAACTCGCTCTCCTTTAATAAACGACTGCCGCGTGTCATCGCCGGTTTCCGGCTCAACCGCGAAGCACCTGATGTCAGGCTGTATTCCTTTAGCTGCAGTGCTAACTCCTGCAAAAAGGCCGCCGCCGCTGCAGGGAGCCAGAATGCAATCGAGATCGGGCACCTCTTCCAAGAACTCGAGAGCGCTCGTACCCTGGCCGGCCATGACCAGATAATCGTCATAGGGCGGAACCATCACCCGATGCTCTCGCTCAGCAATCGAGTGCGCTACCGCTTCGCGGTCCTCACCGTGACGATCGTAGAATACGATCTCAGCGCCGTAAGCGCGGGTGGCAGCGACTTTTGATCTGGGAGCGTCGTCAGGCATGGCGACAATCGCTCGCACTCCTGCTTCGCCCGCGGCAAGCGCTACAGCCTGAGCATGATTTCCCGAGGAAAAGGCCACCACGCCACCCCGTTTTTCTTCCTCAGTTAAAGAAAGGATTTTGTTGGTGGCCCCGCGAATCTTGAATGCCCCTGCGCGTTGGAAATTCTCGCATTTGAAGAAGACCTGACTGTGCGACGCTTCGTTGAATGAGCGCGACGTAATTACAGGTGTACGGTGGATCCTTTGGCGGAGCCGTTCTCGAGCTTCTTTGATTAATCCGATTGATAACATGCGTGAAGTTTAACCGGTTCGGTCTCAAAGACGTCGACGAAGTTCTTTATTATGGAATCCTCAACGGCACTCATCTCCATCTCATGGCCCACTAGCTTCTCCATCGAGGTAACCGGCTCGCCTTCACAGGCGACGATCAGATCGAAGAAGCTCAAATCAGTATTCGTATTCAGAGCGAACCCGTGCGTCGTAACCCAGCGGGCAATATGTACGCCGATGGCCGCAACCTTCCCGCGTTTAGTGTGCACACCTGTCAAGCCTTTGATCGGAAAAGCGTCGATGTCAAAGTCGGCCATGGTGCGGATCAAGACCTCTTCGAGATCGCGAACGTAACGATGCACATCTTCTCGCTCGGGGCTGAGGTTGATAATTGGGTAGCCCACAATCTGACCCAGCCCGTGATACGTAATCTTCCCGCCCCGATTAGTATCAAACACTGTAATGCCGCGGGCCGCCAAAGATTCCGCCGGCAATAGGATCCCGGCGTTATCCCCGCGTCTCCCTATTGTCAGTGTGTGAGGATGTTCGAGCAGTAACAACGTATCGGGTTGCTTGCCTGTCTGCACCGCGCGTTCTGTTTCTTTCTGCCGCGCTAAGGCAGCCGCGTAATCCACGCGGCCTAAGCGCTCGATCAGTAGTTCTGCCTTTCTCATTAGTGGCGCCCCCCCCGACGGGCGGTAGGAATTTAGAGCTAGCGTGACGAAAGCGTGAAGCCTGGGGCGTGAGTCCCAGGCCGCCGCAAACAGATTAGTAGCCCCCAAAGCGGGCGGCAATTATCAAAAGAGGCAACGTCGATGAGATATTGGGCACGAACAAGACGCCGATCCGCAGTCGCTTGCGCGGGCCAATGATTTAACGATCGTCCTACTGCCTTTGCAACCCAACTCCGAAGAGTCATTTTAGCAGCGCGACACTCCGGTCCCTAATTAGGTTCCGGTAATCGGCTGCAAAGATCACCCGCCTGGACTTGACTGGCAGCAATGCGGAGAATAGCGTTGCTTCACCAATACCGAACCGAGCGCCCCTGGGCCAGGAGAAACTATTTTGAAACGCATAACTACTCTGTTGATTGCCACCATCATCATCTTCCCTGGAACCACCTTCTCCCAGACAAGAAAACGGACTAACAGACCAACAACACGCGTATCCAGCACTGCCACAACTTCGACTGCTCAGCAGGCGGGCGCTACCCGTGTCGCGGACCAAATCAAGAACTTGACTCGCTTTCTTTTCCTATTGGGGGGAGTCGCCAAGGGTATCGAAGGCGTCGACGATGCTGCCCGGCGTAACGAGGCCTCTCCCGCCGTCCTGGAGCAAGCCAAGAGAAACAAGGATACAGTGAGAAGGAGTATTCAAAGCGTTCGGGAGAGTTTAGATGCCTTGGAGATCCACTTCCGCACCACCCCAGAGCTGCAACGCTATTACATCAAACTCGCGGGAGTGGCGTCGGGCGCCGCAACGGCTGAGGAGCAGGCAGCATCGAATCAATTCGATCGCGCTGGACGAAGCTTGCTCGACGTCGTGAGTCGGCTCACTAATGTCCTACTGGAAATGCGTTAGGCTGGGTTTTTGAGTGGTAGTCATGAGTAACGGTTAGATGAATCAAGTTCACTCGGAAGAATGACGTAGGTTGGGATTCTTATCAGACTATGAACGAGATCCCCGTTGGCGGTTTGTTGGTTCGCGGAGGGGCTTGCGGCGCGGCGCAGCTCAAGCGTAGCGCTAGTCGGGGCTTCGTTCACGCCGGGTCAATCCCAATAAACGCGGCGTCACTTCTGTTTCGGATAATAACCTTGCCTGGCGCGAACTCGGAATTCCATGTGAGTAGGCACCGCGACTTTGATGCTGCGAAAATGTCCTGCGGGCGTTTGCGAGTTTGAGTAATACTGCAAGAGATACTGACCTCGCAGTTCGGCAGCGACCTCACTGAATACTCGTTCAAGATCCATCTCAGAATCAGGTATAAAGGCGGTACCGCCGGTCGACTCGGCAATCGAGCGCATAGCGTTGTGAGAGCGCGTGCTGATCTGATTGAGGTGGACAGACTTGCCTCCGGGGTTAACCGAGTAGAAGGCCGCATCGGCCTGCTGCACGGCCTTCTGCACGTCGAGCACAGCACGTTCCCGTCGCGCATCGAGACTTCTTTTTGCCGCAGCGGGAGTGGCATCCCCACGTTGACCGGCGCGCACTTCAGCTATGGTCATCTCCCTAACCAGATTGCTGTAGTTGTCGTCTCCATCCGATATGACCACAATTACGCGGCGATGCCGCTCGGCTGACTTCTCGATCAGGTAATTTGCGGCGGCCGCGACCGTGTCATAAAACGCTGTAGGAACTGGAGAAGTCGCCGCCGGAATAGTCTGCAACTTCGCCGCGGCAACTTCTGACGTTGCGAAAGGCGAGATCAGGAGCGGTTCCGAACCAATCGTAAAAACTGCAGCTCTGTCCGTAGGCTTCATCACTTGTCTCAAGAAGCTCGCGGCTGCCTTCTGCTGAAATACGAAGAAACCTTTCTGGCTAACGCTGCTGGAAATATCAAAGAGGAGAACGATGTCCAAAGGCACCTGGTCAGGATTGCCTAATTCAGTGATCTGCTGATCACGTCCTTGTTCTTCAAGACGAAAATCGGTAATTGGTAATCCGAGTACGGCTTCCCCTTTCGCATCAACCACAGAAACCGGAACCATGATCAGATTTGAAGTCGTGCGGATAACCTCAAAGTCTTCATCCTTGGGAGGCGGAGGCGTGGGGGTGGGCTTAGGCTTTGGTGGTGGTGGGGGGGGTGGCAAATCCTGCAGGGTTTGCCCCTGCACTAAACTGGCGCAGAAAAAAAGAGCCAGCACTGCCGCAACCAGCGCTGGCACCAAATGTTTTCCCCAACTTCCGTGAGTCTTCATCAAGCCATTGTCTCATGCCGCCCTTGCTGGCCGCACATCTTCCTCAATTACTATTTGGCGGCACAAGCCATGGCTACTAAGACCCGGGACCGGTGATGAAGGTTGCCTCCTGTTCAGTGCCATTAATTACCCGAACTCCGGGTCATTGCGGGCGCTGACTGAATCAGGCCCTTGTTAACAAGCAGCTTCACTTCTACGCGTCGATTCTGGGCGCGCCCGTCGCGGGAATCATTCTCAGCCACCGGGTTGGATTCTCCGTACCCGTAAGGAGTCACGATCCTGCGTAGCGGAATGCGGTGATTCTCGACCAGGTAGCGAATCACGGTATCGGCTCGACGTTGGCTTAAGGCGCGGTTGCGGGCGACGCTGCCGGTCTTATCCGTAAACCCGGAAACCTCAAGTACATAACCCTTCGAGTTCAGGGCTTTGGTAGCTACTTCATCAAGCTGCGCCTTTGACTCCTTCGAAAGGAGAGCACTGCCCGTCCGGAAATTGACTGCCAACACTGTCTGCGGCTCATAGTCATCGAGCGCTGAGATACGATCGTTGGTCGCGTTTACTCCGGCCACCGCTGAATCAGCCGTTTCCTGTGCGGCCCGGGCGCCGCCCTTGGCTGTATTGGCAACAGCCGCGAGCTCGTCGAGTTGCCCCGAAAGACGTTGGGCATTTTGCTCAACCTGGCTAAGTTTTGATTCGGTGGTGGTGGCGCGGTCCTCGAGCGGCGCCGCGCGAGACTCAACCGCGCGAGCGACTCTTAAATCTGACTCGTTGAACCTGATTTTGTCGGCCACCAACTCGCCTGAGCCGTTGCCGCGACCCTCAATTTCCAGGTTCAAACCGCGAAGAATCTGGGTCTGGGCATAGTTCGCGCCGCTGCGTAAAAATCCACCCTTTGCTTTGACACTTGTACTGTCGTCCAAACGCACAACCGTGTCCACGCCATTGCTGTCGCGAACTGTGAACGTGTCCGAGTCGCGTCTAGTGACTACGCCTTTGAGCTTCATTTTCTCGCCGCTGACGACCGTGCGGGAACCGACGGTGGGGGTAGTGTCTTGCGAGAGCGCCGCAGGAGCCAATAAAATCAAGAGGCCCAGTGCTAGCGCAAGGGAGGAAAACATTCTTAACTTCGGGATTGTCATAAATCAAGTCTCCTTCTATTGAAAGTGAGCAGACCCACAAGATCGTGGGCCGTGGAGTCGCCTAAATCTGACGACTAATTCTTGCCGTCCGTTGTCTGCTTTAAAGCTTTGGGCGACATTTCTAATCTTAAGGCGTGGCTAAGTCAAGACGTTTGCCAAGACCACTAGGATTCTTCATCTAATTGCCACCTGATCGCAATATCTGCGGTTTTTCCCGCCGAATAGCCGCGGTGGCCTGCCAACAATGTTAGTAGCATTCTGGACTCAGTCGCCGCTCCGATTGGACTTGGTTTGCCGTTTACAGATCGAAGTCAGCAGACTCCAACGCCTCTTTTACGTAAGCGAGAAAACGCTCCGCGTCCGCACCATCTATGACGCGGTGATCAAAACTGAGCGCGAAATAAGCCATCCATCGAATGGCAAGGTAATCGTCGCCTTCAGGCGAGGTTATTACCTTGGCCCGCTTTTCAATCTTTCCCACACCCAGAATCGCCAGCTGGGGCTGATTGATGATTGGAGTCCCAAAGAGTCCCCCAAAAACTCCTGGGTTGGTAATTGTGAAAGTGCCGCCAGCCACTTCATCCGGCTTTAAGTGTTTCGTGCGAGCACGATCAGCCAGATCATTCGCTGCCCGAGCCAGGCCAGAGATCGAGAGATCGTCAGCCCGCTTAATCACGGGTACGATCAATCCCCAGTCCAGGGCGACTGCCATCCCCAAATTGATATCGCGCTTGTAGATGATTTGATCGGCGCTGACTTGCGCGTTGAAAACGGGAAACTTGCGCAGCCCTTTGATCACCGCCTGGAAGATAAAGGGCATAAAAGTGAGCTTGGCGCCGGTCTGCTCCAAGAACGAGTCCTTGTGCTGATCGCGCAGCTTGGCGACGGCCGTCATGTCGATCTCGTAAACAGTCGTGACATGGGCGGATGTGCGTCGAGATTGCACCATGTGTTCGGCAATCTTTTTGCGCATCAGTGTCATTGACTCGACCCGGTCACCCTCGGCTGATTTGGTGGCCGAGGCAGGCGCAAACTCGGACGCAGGCGCGATTGGTGCGGTGGACCGAGGGGCGGCAGCAGCTGTTCCCGGGGCAGCATCCGCCGGCGCTCCGGATTCAATGAAACTCAGGATGTCGTTCTTGGTGACCCGACCGCTTAGCCCGGTGCCATCAAGCTTCGCGATATCGACACCGTGTTCTTGGGCAATCTTCCGGACCAGGGGACTCGATTTGGTTTTGCGTAGCTCTTCGGCGGTTGCCGTGCTGCCACCATTTCCTGCGGGCTGGGCAGTTACCGGTCTAGCTGTGGCGGAGGTTTCGGCCGCAGTTGCAGCTTGTGCCGGCGGCCGCTGGAGTTCCGGGCGTACCGCTTCAGTCCTAAGCGGTGCCGCGACTTTCAGCTGAGGTGGCGGCGTGGCTGCCGCAGGCGGTGCGGGAACTGAGGATGGTGCCGGAAATGCTGGAGGGGCGGCTTCGTTCTTCGGCGGCGCCCCGGCGAATGCGGTTGGCGGTGTCTCGCTCGCGCCACCGCTACCACCGTCGAGCACAGCGACCACAGTGTTCACGTCGACCGTATCGCCCTCTTTGAATCTAACTTCGGTTAACGTCCCTGCAGCGGGCGAGGGAATTTCCGCGTCAACCTTGTCTGTTGAGATTTCAAACAGCGGCTCATCGCGCTCGACACGCTCTCCAACTATTTTCAACCACTTTGTGATCGTTCCTTCCGCGATGGACTCTCCCATCTGCGGCATTACTACTTCTGTGCTCATAAGTGCCTCTCCAGAATCGTAAATCGTACATATTGATCGAATTTTACGCAGCTCGGAAGAATTAATTAGCAATCCGGTAACGTCGATTCGCGATTTACGATCTACGCGCTCTTTCCTTCCGCCGTCGTAGGATCGATAACTGACTTGATCTCAGAAACTCGATTGGCCGGAAAGCCGCCCTGCCCGGCATGTTCTCTGATCATGTCTTCATTCGGCGCGATGTAGACGCAGTAAACCTTGTCACCAGTCACGTAGCTTTGCAGCCACTGAATCTGGGGGCCCATCTTCTGCAAAACACTGCACGATCTCTGGGAGATTGCTTGCAATTCTGATTCTGACAAATTGCCTGCCCCGGGAATTTCTCGCTCAATTAAGAACTTAGGCATGGTTATTCTCTTCCTTTCTTGTATCTAACTTAAAAAGCAGCCAATTTACGCGCCGCGTCCACCACGTCTTTCGTTTGCGGCAGGTAGTAGTCCTCGAGCGGCGGCGAGTAAGGTACCGGCGTATCGATTGAGGCGAGACGCAACACCGGCGCGTCCAGCCATTCGAAAGCTTCTTCGCCAATCACCGCCGATATTTCGCCACCAATGCCGCCTGTGCGCGATGCTTCGTGTAGCACCATCGCACGGCTGGTCTTCTTCACACTCGCCACGATTGCCGTCTTGTCGCACGGCGCGAGAGTGCGCAGATCGATGATCTCGACGTCGAGACCTTCCTTCTCCAGTTCTTCGGCAGCATCTAGCGCCGTCAGCACCATGGCCCCAAACGTTATGATCGTAAGATCCCGGCCTTCACGAACCGTGCAAGCCTTGCCAATCTCTACGATGTAATCGTCACCCGGAATCTCTTCACGCAGGCGTGGCAGCCGATAAAGCTTCTTGTGTTCGAAGAAGAGCACCGGATCGGGATCGCGGATGGCGGCTTTGATCAAACCTTTCGCGTCGTATGCGGTGGATGGTTCAACCATCTTCAGGCCCGCGGTGTTGAGAAAAAACGATTCCGGATTGAGCGAATGGAAAGGACCGGTGCGCAAGCCGGAGCCGCATGGACCACGGAAGACTGCCGGGATGCCCGCGCCCCAACGATAGCGGCATTTGGCAGCGTAGTTGGTCAACAAATCAAATCCTGCTGAAATGAAATCGATGAACTGAAACTCCGCAACCGGCCGCATTCCCATCAGTGCTGCGCCGCAGGCCGCCCCCACTATTGCGCCTTCTGAAATGGGTGTATCAATTACTCGCCCTTTGCCAAACTCATCAATCAGACCATCCGTGACCTTGAAGGCGCCGCCGTAGGCGCCCACATCCTCACCCAGCACGAAGACGGTCGGGTCGCGTTCCATTTCTTCCCAGATGCCCTGGCGAATGGCCTCCACCAGGGTTACCACACCACCCCGCTCCGGACGTGCTGACTTATGCTCTTTTTTGAGTGCGGTCGACATTATCATCAACTCAATTACTCCGAGGTCACTCAACCTCGATGTCTCGCTCCTTGGCAATGCCTCGCGCTTTCATCACTACGTCATCATCCACGGGTTCGGCGCCGCCCATCCATCCCTGAACTTCTTCGATCGGTCGCCCCAGCGCGACCGCCAGTTTCTCATCGCTTCCTTCAAACCCGCTATCGCGCAGACGTTTGAGTAGAGCGCGACCTTCCGTTTCATTGGTTCCGCGATCATCGACCGGTTGGTTTGTTAATTCGTTCTTAGGTCCTGTGTCCATTTTCTCCTCTGAGTTTTACGCTCGCCTTTGTACTGGGGGCTCTTCACAAAATTCTGCGGTCTAGCAGGTAACCTTACTCCGTTTCTTACTTCAAGTACTTCGTGGCGATATCCGGCTCCTGGGATTCACGATTAGCCGCTGGTGTTTGGGATCGATCACAACGTCGAGATCCTCGAGGGGAATCGATCCAAGAAGTACTTCTAATGCTCCCGGGAGCACGACGGCGTTGACTGAAGTGCGTCGGTTTTCGAAGCGCACCTCCACCGGTCCGACAACCTCACCCCTTCTTTCGCTGTCGTCTGCCATGCGAAACAATTGTTCCTCAATCAACGGCAAGTCCAGTTGCTCCCTTATGAGATCAGTGATGACCAACATGTAAGCACCAGTGTCGACAAGGGCGTTTACGGTCATTCGTTTAATTCCGTTTTCGTGCAAAAAACCGCGACAATGCAAAACCAGATCATCGAGCTTGTTAACTCAATTTCAGCGTAGACGAGACCCATTTCCTTTCCTCCGGTGGGTGAGTCAACCTTAGGAATTTCTTCTGACCTGCTTTTGTTGGCTGGCAATAGCATAAGTTAGCTCTTAAGAACCTGCGGTCGAAATGCCGGTTCCACGATGCTGTTGTCGAACACTCTATACGCGGCCTGCTCCGGCTCGGGCATTGGTGAGGATTCGGCCCAGACGCAATCTTCTTCAATCTCTTTCACGACGTCGGCGTTGATCTCTTCCAATTTTCCTTTATCGGCCAAGCTCGATTCCGTGAGATATCGTTCGTAGCGATCAAGAGGATCGTTGTGTTTCTCCCACCATTCAATTTCACCCGATGGTACGTAGCGTTGATCATCGTGCTCGGCGTGACCTTTGCGGCGATATGTTTTGGCTTCAATCAAAACGGCGCCACCACCCCGACGCGCGAATTCGGCGGCGCGCTTGGTCACTTCGTAGCAGGCAATAACATCATTGCCATCCACGATGTGTGCGGGAATGCCATAACCGGCGGCCTTCTGCGCCAAATCTTTCACAGCGGTTTGCAGGCTGGTAGGTGTGGAGTATGCGTAGTGGTTGTACTCGGCAACGACAATCAGCGGCAGGTGCTGGACCGCTGCAAAGTTTAATCCTTCATGAAACGCGCCCGTGCTCATACCGCCGTCGCCGATATATGCGATGGCCACGGTTGGTTTCTTTAGCATGCGCGCGGCCAGCAGCACTCCAGTCATTACCGGGATCATGTCACCTAGGTGCGAGATCGGTCCGATGAACCCTTTCTCCAGGTCTCCGAAGTGGATATTAAGATCGTGACCGCCCGACGGTCCCCAGGCTTTTGCCATGTACTGGGCAAATATCTCGCGAGGTCGAATGCCCTTCACCAGGACGGCGCCGAGATCCCTGATCAAAGGTGTAATGAAATCCCGCGGTTGCAGTGCATAAGCGCTGCCCACCGCAGTCGCCTCCTGGCCAAGTGACCGAAAGACCCCGCCAACAACTTTGGTCTGGCGATAAAGGTTGACGAGCCGCTCTTCAACCAGACGCGTGAGTTTCAAGTGGCGATACAGCTCAAGCATCTGGCCGGGTTTGAGCGTGGTTTCACTCGTGCAACTTAAAGGTTTGCCGTCCTGTGTTTTGCGCGGCGCGTACTTGGTAAATATGCGGGAACCGTTACGCGGTGGGTGAGACCGACGCCGGCGCCGATCCCGGCTCGCCGGCCGTCCTTCAGGTGTTTGTGGTTTCTCCTGGTCCATTCAGTTAAGTATTACAATAGCCAAATTCGCATACTGGCCTGAACGTCGTCGGTAATGATCCACGAATTTACACAAAATAAAACTGAGACTTCGTGCGGGTTCGCACAATTTCGTGGATCGTTCGTCGTCAGGGTTTTACAAAACCCAGAGTACATTTAATGTGAAGGCAACACTAAGCACCTTAGAAAAAGATAGTCAGACAGTGCAACCACTCGTTGCTCTATATATGCACCGTTAACCCGTGCACGCCTTCTGCCGCCTCCATCACGGCTTCCGAGACTGTGGGATGCGCATGCATTGTGCGACCAAGTTCTTCGGCCGTCGATTCCAGCTGCATAGCTACGCAGGCTTCGGCGATCAGCTCAGTAGCGTGTGGGCCAATGATGTGCATTCCTAAAATTTCGTCATACTTTGCCTCGCTGATGATCTTCACGAATCCTTCTTCCTCGCCGAGGATGCGCGCCTTGCCGGAAGCGGAGAAAGGAAACTTGCCCAGCCTCACTTCATAACCCATCTCTCGCGCTTTCGCCTCAGTGAGACCAACCGAAGCGACTTCGGGATCGCAGTACGTGCAATTCGGCACAAGTCTAAGATTGATTGGCCTTACATCCTTATGACCGGCGATGTGCTCGGCGGCAACGATACCTTCTTTGGAAGCAAGGTGCGCCAGCAGCGGTGTGGGCACCACGTCGCCAATCGCATAGACACCCTTTTCGCCGGTCTGTTGAAACTCGTCGACCTGGATGAAGCCTTTTTCGGCTTTGATCTTAGTTCCTGAGAGTCCCAAACCTTCTGTGTATGGCATTCGTCCCACGGCGACGAGTAGCATTTCCGCTTCCAGCTTAACCGCTTCCCCCTTCGAGGTTTTTCCAGTTACTACCACACCCTGGTCGCTCCGCTCGAGCTTCTCCAGCTTCGTATCGACTTGAGATTTGAGACCCCGTTTCCGGAATGATTTCTCCAGCTCCTTCGAGACTTCTTCATCTTCAAGCGGAACTAGTCGAGGCAGCAACTCGACGATCGTTGTCTCGGCGCCGAAACGCGAGTACACTGAAGCGAACTCTACACCTACGGCACCTGCCCCCATCACAATCAGTGACTTGGGGACTTCTTTAAGTTCCAGGATGTGGTCACTATTAACTACGCGCTGCCCGTCGGTGTCGAATCCGGGAATCGGGCGCACCACAGAACCGGTGGCTATGATGATGTTTTTTGTATCGACGGTTTCTTTCTTGCCTTCGCCCTGGGTAACTTCGATCTTGCCTGGCAGTGACAGCTTACCCGTGCCACTGAAAGCCGTGATCTTATTCTTCTTCATCAGATATTCGATACCTTTTGAATTTTTCATCACGACTTTGTCTTTACGCTTTTGTACATTGGCGAACGCGAGCTGAATTCCGGTCGCCTCAACGCCAAAGTCAGCCGCGTGCTGCATCTGTTCGTAAACGTGGGCTGACATCAAGAGCTGTTTAGTGGGAATGCAGCCGCGCAGCGTGCAGGTGCCTCCCAGGCGCTTGTCCTTCTCGACGATGGCCACCTTCAATCCCAATTGGGCAGCGCGAATTGCCGCTACATAGCCGCCCGGCCCGCTGCCGATGATCGTTACGTCAAACTGTTCGTTAGCCAATGGTGGAGTCCCCTTCTAGAGCCTTGATAAGGCATGAGAGAATAGGAAAGATAAGAGATGATAACAGTCTTTGCTCATTACTGATTGCTTATCGCCAGGAAGTAAATGCTTTCATGAAAGACGGGCATTATAATCATTTGCGAGCCCAACGGCCAATTGCGGCGCTTGGTGGTATGCAAGTCAAATTTGACCTATCGCTAAGCGCCAAAGGCGGGAAATGCACTAGGTTGGTTATCGGCGCAAGCGTCAGGCCAATGGAATTCAGGAGCGCTGACGGCGCGGAATGATTGCCTTGAGCATTCGGCAGGACACTTATCCGTCACCAATAATATCGACATAGCGCCTTCAGCGCTTAGCCACTTCGCGCTATTGAAACCTAAGGCGTTGCCTCAGGCTGTTACATTCCGCGGCTTTGGCGATGGGACCTAATATAGCCAAACACCCCTTACTATTGAGGCTGAGCCATGAAACACTCAGAAGGATTTCTAAGACTAGTCACCGATGCCAAGAGCCGTATCCGCGAACTGACGGTAGAACAAACTAGAGGACGGATTGCCGCTGACCCGAGCGTGAAGCTCATTGACGTACGCGAGGACCACGAGTGGCAAGCGGGCCACGCCGCGGGTGCCGACCATCTCGGCAAGGGCATCATTGAACGCGACATTGAGGAGAGTGTCCCCGATAAGTCTTCAGAATTGATTCTTTACTGCGGTGGTGGCTATCGCTCCGCGCTCGTCGCCGACGTGTTGCAAGTGATGGGCTACTTTAAGGTCTTTTCAATGGCCGGAGGCTGGAAAGCCTGGAAGGAATCCGGCGCACCGACGACTTTAGAATAGGAGCCTGCCCAGCGCGTGAGCCTGCTTACAGTACGGATGCAGATTGCACTCCTTTTCATGCCGAAGCTTTAACCGGTGGTAACACACCCTTGCAATTCAATGAACCGTTGCGAGATAACTCAAGGCACAGAACCGGGGAGCGATAGCGACCGCACTCAACTAACGCCCATGACATGGTAGG
>JACCSP010000339.1 GCA_013812905.1 Pyrinomonadaceae bacterium | reverse complement strand
AAATAGGTCAGAATCCGTGCAGGAAGGTCGAATCGCTGCCGGAAAACAATCAGCGAACGCGGCACTTATCTTTGGACGAGGAAAATAAATTGTTCGCGGCGCTAAAGAACGATCGGGAGCACCTTGGAAGTCTCGTGACCGTGGCAATCTACGCCGGACCGCGGCGCGGGGAATTGCTAAAGCTTCGCTGGTCGAATGTGGATTTTGACCTCCACGCCGTCAATTTCACGGAAACGGAGATTAACAGAGACAGATCCGTGCCAATGGAGCCAATTGTAAGGGAAGCGCTTCTTGAATTACGCGACTAGGCTAGTGGTGCGGAATAGGTCTTCACCAATCCGGATACCGGCACTCGGTATACCGACATCAAGAAGTCCTTCTCAGCAGCATGCCGAGAAGCGGGTATCACCAATTTCACCTTTCATGACTGCGTCACACGTTTGGCACACGGTTGGCCGATGCCGGTGTTGACGTTGTGAAGATCAAAGAGTTGATGGGTCACGCTTCGATTGTGACAACCATACGTTTCATCCACGCAACCGATCAAGGAAAACGTGGGGCTATCAGTGTCTTGTCAGAGTATCGACAGCAACGTCGCCGTAAAGATGGTCACAAGTTGGTCACAAAAGAAAAACGGCAGGCTCTTCAACCTGCCGCAAGTCATTGAAAAAAATGGTGAGCCGTGGAGGGCTCGAACCTCCGACCCGCTGATTAAGAGTCAGCTGCTCTACCAACTGAGCTAACGGCCCCCAAGCGGAACGAAATTATACGTGCGCTAATAAGTGTGTCAAGCGGGCCGCCTGGTTTGGTCAACCTGGCGGTGTCTTGGTAGTGTTATGCGGCGCTGGAAACAACCGGGACCCCGAAGCAGACAGCCCGCTGCGGGTGGTGTCAAACTGCTGCAGCACATTTCCTTTGCGTCAGCAGTCTGCGCACGCCCTCAATTAGACCATCGATGTCAGGCTTCGCCACATAACAATCGGCACCCGCCGCGACCGCTTCAAGTCTGTGCATCTCATAGGCGTCTCCCGAATAAAACAAACAGGGAACCTCAGGTCTGGCCGCGCTCAGGTTCTTACAAAGCTCGAGACCGCTCCCGTCAGGCAGGCGCTTATCGAGGACGTACAAATCAAAGTCCTCGCTCTTCGCTAGTTTTAAGGCGTCTTCCACGGTTACCGCGGTCACCACTTCGTAGTTTTCCTGAGAAAGAAGCAGCTGAAGCATTTCTGAAGTGTCTTTGTGATCGTCCACGCATAGGATGCGACATTTCGAACGCAGCATGGGGGAACCCTCCAAGGAAAAGTTTCAAGTTTTATAGCGGTAAGAGTAGGAAACCCTAGGAGATCAGAGTGTAAACTGATTTGGGTCGTCTGACTAGTTATTTATTGGGGAGGCAGGTCCAGGGAATTGGACCAAAGTTCTGGTCTCACTGGAATCGAGAGCTTATTCTTCCTTTCGGTAAGTACCTACGTAACCAGGATCGTTGACTTTTCTTGCGATCCTGAACTAGCAGGTGGGCAGCTTCGGCGTGCCCACCGCCATTCGTCGAAGAAATCGCAATACAAATCAAAACAAGCAAGATTAGTTCCGTTATTTGAGGCATTCGGGTCCTTAATCGAATCGTTAAAGCCAAATCCCCGCCCGATTCCACATGCGGGTTCCTAGGATCTCAAACAAAATGAACACTAAAAGATTTCGAGCTGGTTTGAGCGATTCCGAATTCCCCAGGTTGGGGTTCGAAATACTCAAGGACGAAGGAATTGTGACTTGATCCACAGCACGCAGGCCAAAGGAAAATGAATCTGGGACCCGACTTAATTTGTGTGGAGCGATTTGCCTCGGATGATCGGGGTGTGCCCCGCTACCGCGTAGGCCGACGCGGAACTTGCAACGCCCTGAGGAGTTGTTTCAAGGCTTCAATCTCTTCGTCGTCCGGTTCGAGTTGCATGTATTTTTCGAGCGCTGCAGAGGCAGCCGCACTTTCGCTCAGTTTGTGATGGACGAGAGCGAGATTGAAGTAGACCAGGGAGAATCCCGGCTCGATCTGCGCTGCGGCTTCGTAGTGGAGACGCGCCAGTGGAAGCTCGTTGGCGTCGTAGTAGAGATTCCCAAGATTGTAATGCGCCTCGAGATGGCGTGGATCGCTTTTGAGCGATAGCGTGAAGTTGTCGAGTGCCTTAGCTATGTTTCCTTGTTCCAGGCTAATGATTGCCAAGTTGCAATAGGCCTCAGCCACATTGTCGCCTTCACCTATAGCTTCCATATAACAGTCCGCCGCTTTCGGATCGCCTTGCTCGTGCAACACCAACGCCTCTTCGAAAGGCGTGAGCAGACGCGCCAGTCTGCCAACTTCCGTCCTGAACAGATTCAACTGCCCCTGAAGCTCAGCCTCAATCTGGCGAATGCTCTGGCCCTGTGATCTCAACTCGCGCACACGTCTGAATTGCGTGAGCGCGTGAAAGTCGAAACTATAGTCTTTGGATTCAGGGGAGGAGGTGGCCTGGATGATTCCTTGCTCGGTCCAGCGGCGAATCGTGCGCTCGCTTAAGCCAAAAAGCTGCTTGATCTCGCGAATCGAGTAGTTGGATTTGACACGTTGATAATCTGCCTTCGCTGGGACAGGTGAGGGGAAGGAGAGAACCTTATTGCTGTTTTCGTTCATCAATAAATCTAAAGCCTAAGATGCCTTGCGC
Source organism: Pyrinomonadaceae bacterium (assembly GCA_013812905.1). GTDB lineage: Bacteria > Acidobacteriota > Blastocatellia > Pyrinomonadales > Pyrinomonadaceae > PSRF01. The sequence goes on along the minus strand of JACCSP010000339.1, from coordinate 30,415 downwards.
TTCTTAGCTGCCTTTGGCTTAGCTATTGGCTTGACGAGAGTGATCTGTGGTTTCTTCTTGGTCGTACTCTCGGCCTTTACCATGGGTTTACGGCCTGACTGCTGCAAGCTCTTCTTAAGGGCGCTCATGATATCAAGTCTGGGTAGTTCCTCAACCTCAAATTCGACCGTCTTCTTGCCTTTGATTTTAGACTCGATCAACTTCTTGAGCGCTTCATGATAGTTGTCGACTGTGTCGATCTCCTCGAGCGATGTAGCCATCTGTTCAACCAGAGTGGTCGCAAGCTTGAGCTCATTCTTGTCAAGCTTCTGTGCACCATCGATTTCAGGAACGTTCTCGATACTACGAAGCTCATGCGGGTAATGAAGCTTCTGCAATACCAAACCCTTTTCGTGAGGGAAGAGGGCCACAAGATCTTCGCGGTCCCGCAGCACCACTTTGCCGATACCAATTTTGCCCGTCTGTTTCATGACCTCGCGCAGCAGCGCATAGGGTTTTTCAGCCACCGGGCCGTCGGGTCCGGCATAATAGGGAGAGTCGAAGAAGGTTGTGGGAATTTCGTTCGCATCCACGAAGCCGATGATGTCCACGGCTTTGGTGGTCTTGATTTTTACCTTGGCAATGTCCTCAGGTTCAACAATCGCATAACGGTCGGCCTCGTACTGGTAGCCTTTGGTTATTTGATCATTGGTGACGACTTGGTCACACTTCTTACATCGTTTGTCATAGCCAATCGGGCCGTAATCATCGCGGTGCAATTGGTTAAACTGAATCTTCTCCGAAGTCTCAATTGCGTTGTAAATACGGACCGGAATGGCAACGAGCAGAAACCTTATGTGACCTTTCCAAATCGATCTCATGGCTATCTCTCCTGGGGCTCGGGCGTCCCTGATGTCGTTCGGCGCTAGGGCAACCACGCCTTCTCGCGAATCTCGCCGCGTAGGAGGCGGCGAGGGCCACGTATTATGCGGTCCCTTCGCGGGATAAGTAAAGCCTTATTTCCTAGACGTTTCCGGCCATCGAACTGATTTCAATTGCCATTATCCCCAAATGACGATTAGCTTTTCTTGGGAGGAAGAGGTCTGAGCGAGACTAGCTGCTTGTGCCAGACGCTAAAATGCAATTAGCAATTGGCACTTGGCAATAACGGAGGTAGCGCTCGAACTAGGCGCGCATCGGCGCCGTTCGGTCAATCACATGCTATAGGAAGCGTTTCAAGTTACCTGCTGATCGGTTTGCCGCAGCGCCCGCAGAACATGGTTTTGGCAGGATAGCTGGCACCGCAGGTTTTGCAGACGACTTCCACGGGCTTCGGGGTTTTCCAGTTTAACGAAGCGCTGCCGATGGGAATTCCGCATCCACCGCAGAAACGCGTTTCTAAGGATTCCCGACGACCGCAACCGGGACAAGTGAAGCCAAGAGGCGGGCTGGCCACGGCCGAAACATTTGCCCGCAGTTTCGCCTGAGTCGAGGTTGGAACAGTCTGCAGCGCCATATTGCCGCAGCGCCCACAGAATCTCGTGCCCTCTGCGAATCGAGAGTGGCAGCGGGTACAGACGACCACGCCTGTGGCAAGTTGCTTAGTACCACTCTTGCTGTCGAGACTGCCACCCTTCGAAGGGCTCAGCTGTTCGTTTGAAGGAGTGCCCTTGAACTGGGCTTGAATGACTTGTTCTGCCTTGTCGGGGCGAATCTCAATCACGCGTTCATCGTCTTCCTCTCCCAGTCGAGCGACTCGCAAAACGTGCTGGCCCGGGGCGATCGACGTGAGCACGACTCGCCCCGAGCGTCCCGCGCTACCTCGTCTCTCATCGTCGATATATACTTCCGAGCCTGCGGGCGCCATGATGACGACTCGTGATTCGCCTGGTCCGGAGTCTTCCGACTGCTCCCATACCGCTAACTCAAACTCTTGCAGCCATTCGCTGGCACTTGCGGGTCTCTCCGCCGGCTCCTTTGCGAGTGCGTGCATTACCGCTCGATCGATTTCAGTCGAGATGTCCGACCGCAGCGTTGTCAAAGCAGGTGGCGCTTGCAGCAACTTCTGCGCGATTAGTTGCGCAATGTTTCCCGTGAAGGGTGAACGTCCGCCGAGCATGTGATAGGCGATGGTTCCCAGCGCATAAATATCCGCGCGCGCATCAAGCCTCACCCCCTCTTTCATCTGCTCAGGAGCCATGTATTCAGGTGTGCCGATAATGCCGCGGGATTCAGGTCCGCTCTGGGTTTCCGAGCGATCGGAATGGACGATCTTCGCCAAACCAAAATCGCCGACCTTCACAAAGCCGTCATCCGCCGTATTCGAGGACTTGCGGCGCTGCTGCATAATGAAAATGTTCGCTGGTTTCAAGTCGCGATGAAGGATGCCTTCGTCATGTGCGGCTTCGATGCCGGCAACAATTTGACGCAAGAGCGCAGTGGCGCGCTGGATATTGAGCGTGCCTTCGCGCCGCAGGAGTTGGTAGAGAGTTTCACCCTCGACATACTCCATCACCAGAAAGAAGACGCCCTCGCGGCTTTTGCCGAAATCCGTTACATCAACGACGTTAGGATGCTGGATGGACGCCGCAGCGCGTGCCTCACGCTCAAATCGCGCAACGGCTTCTCCCTCCTGCAAATCTTCGTCACAGAGAATGTCGGGTCGAACCGTCTTCACCGCCACCCGGCGCGTTACCAGATTCTGGTCGCGCGCGAGATAGACCTGGCCCATGGCCCCTCTACCAAGACGTTTCTCGAGCAGGTATCGTTGGGATAGCAGCCTGGGCCCGGGCAACGTGTGTTTCGTGTTTGCCATGTCTTGAGGGCATATAAAGACATCATCCTCATAGCAGATTTCGCAGCGGGGACACTCGCGCATGATGAAGAATCTAGTTGAAGTTAATTGCCGTTTGCCAATTTCCCAATTGGCGATTTAGAGTTCCGATTGCCACCAGAGACGCCGGCAAAAAGCCAACTGGCAATCGGAAACTGGCGATCGGCAATGCATTTTCACACAACCTGCTCAGACGTCACTCCAATTTCAGAACAGCATCCGGAACAGCGAGTGGCTCCGAGTGGAATTGACGAAAGGCAGTAAGGGCATTCTTTAATAGCCGGCGCCGCGAGCTTACGTTTGTTAACTTCTCTGACAATCAAGAACACCACAAAAGCGATAATGAGAAAGCTGATCACGTCATTGATAAACATGCCGTAAGCAATGACCGGCAGTCCTTTGAGCTGGGCATCCGCCAATGACAGAGGTCGCTTTCCTGAGAGGTCGATAAAGAGGTTTGCGAAGTCGACGTTACCGAGCAGCATGCCAATTGGCGGCATGATGATACCCTCTACCAGTGAAGTTACGATCTTACCGAATGCCATCCCAATAATCACAGCCACGGCCAAATCGAGCACATTACCCCTGGCAATAAAGTCGCGGAATTCCTTAATCATCTCAAGCTCCTTAGGTCATTTCCAATTTCCAATTGACAATTGACGATTTTGAAAATCCATCGCGTGTAAGTGAGTAACAATTGACTGCTATCAGCGGTGCGTAGGCCCGGGCCCTGAATCCTTCCTCAGTAGGAAATAGCAATCGGCAATTGGCAATTGACAATATTACTGCTTGCACTCTTTGGCCGTTTTGTAGCCGGCCTTCTCGGCCTCGTGCGCCGTTTTGAAAGTCGTTCGGTTCTGTGCGCTCACCTCTTTGCCCATCTTACAACCGCCTGGGTAATAAATCTTGCTCTGCTTATCGCCAAGGATCTCCGCCACCTCCTGGCTATTTTCCGGCAGCGCCTCATTCTCCTCTTCTTTGGCAACTCTCCGGGCTGTGAGAGTCGCATCGGCAGTTAGATCGAAAATACGGAAACTCGGGCCCCGCGCAACGCTGGAAACTGTCAGCTGAAAATCCGCGCACTTCAGTTGTTGTCCTTGCGACTTCCATGGTGACCAGGCGTATGGCAGCGACAGTGATTGAGAAATGCCTTTAACAAAACCGGTGACGGTCGGCCATTTATAGGTGGATTCATAACCAATCCAAAGCGAAGTTACCCGGCCGTCGAGAAATTCGAGGGAGACCGTCCGTACGTCTGCAAATCCGGATTTGTCTATTCGTGAATCGAAGTAGGGGTTGATGCTTGTCTTTAACGTTCCCAGGTCGTCAGTTCGTCCGAAGACGACCTGCGGCACGCGTGCCTTCACCTGGTCCATGGTCATTCCCATTCGGAATCCGCTCAACTCAGTGGCTTGCGGAAGTTCACTCAGGTTGACTTTGCACTGGCTAACCTGCGCAACAGCAGCTTGCAACGATAGTAGGAGGAATACGATCGCGAGCAGCTGCAAGCCAGTCGAGCGGCGCGTTGAGTCGTCGGCGATAAAATTACGGAACATAAGGTTGAACATTCGGTTCGGCTCATGGAAGGAAAGAGCGGATCACTTTCTCAAGGTGATCCGGCTCGAAAGGTGTGGAGACATATTCGCTGCATCCCGCCGCCAATGCATGCGCGCGAAACTGCTCCGCTCCGTAGGCAGAAACTGCGACAACCGGAACGCTATGGAGTTCCTTCATACTTCTTATCTTGCGGGTTGCGGCTAACCCGTCCAGCTCCGGCATCTCTATATCCATTATGATCAAATCGGGGTTCAGGCACTGCGCTGCCGCCACCGCTTGACTCCCGTTTTCAGCCTCCACAACATTGAAGCCCTTCTTCTCAAGCCAGGTTTTCAAGAGCAATCGAGTGTCGTCAAAGTCATCAACAACTAAAATCGTGCGCCTGACAGGCTGCCCCGGGGATAGGTTTGTTTCCATAACGCTCGTTAAATCGGGGACGTGGTACCCGCGGCAGGGGTCGAACCTGCGACCTTTCGCTCCGGAGGCGAACGCTCTAATCCACTGAGCTACGCGGGCACTTGTCGGAGCCACAAAAGATAGCACACCCGCGCTGCGCGTGAAAAAGGCGGATCCTTGGAAGCCGGGGCACTTTGGTCGGCTCTCAGATCACACGAGACTAAGAAAGCAAGTAGCAAACGGCATAAGGCGAGACCACTCACGCCTGGTGGAACAGTGAATTCCGGTTGCGTGACTCTTGCGAGGGTTAAGCCTGGTCTCTAACGCTTCTCAAATCTGTGTTGACCACCAAGCGGTTGTTTGTGCCTTCCTGCATCATTATGCGGGTTGCAGGGTCCCAAGTTTTTCCACGTTCTCACCGCAAGCAACCATAACGTCAAACACGATCTGCGAAACCACACAAAATGGCAGAATCAGCCTTAGCGCTGAGTTCGGGTAGTTCGAGGATCGCTTATGCCGTGTAACTAAGGACAAAGAATAAGGAATTGAGCCATTACCCCGGACTATTCAGGGACCACGCAGGCTGGCAACACGCAGGCTGGCAACTTGCTAAAACTGACCTTCGTCGTATATCAAGGAGCAATCGCATGACCATCAAAACCCACTTCCCCGAAGTTGTTAGACTTCTGCATCTGGAAGCTAATGCAATCGCCGCAGCCGCCACTCGCCTGAATGAAGCCCAGGTGGAACGGGTGATGAATTTACTGTCTGGCTGCAATGGCAAGGTCGTAATCGTCGGCGTAGGCAAGTCAGGCATTATCGCGCGGAAGATCGCGGCCACCATGATTAGCACTGGCACCGCCGCTTTGCATTTGCACCCCTCCGACGCATTACACGGCGGCCTCGGCATTGTGAACGCGGACGATGTTGTAATGGTCATGAGCAAGAGCGGCGAAACGGATGAGATTGTCGCCATGCTTCCGTACCTGAAGCGCCGACAGGTCCCGATCATTGCCGTGGTTGGGAATCTAAACTCCACTTTGGCAAACCGCGCCGACGCCGTGCTAGATGCCTCGGTGGACCGAGAGGCCTGCCCACTCAATCTGGCTCCAACCACGAGCACGACGGTAGCGTTGGCACTCGGGGACGCGTTAGCCATGACATTGATGAAAATGAAAGGGCTCACGCTGGATGACTTTGCCATTAACCATCCGGCAGGCCGTCTTGGGAAGCGTTTAACTCTAAGGGTTGTGGATTTGATGCACGGCGGTAACCAAAGCCCCACCGTTAAGATTGGTTCGACATGGTTGGCGGTGGTTAAGGGAATTAGTGACGGAGGACTTGGCGCCGTAAACGTACTGGATAACGCGGGGCAACTGGCAGGAATTATCACTGACGGCGATCTGCGTCGCACTATTCAGCGCATGGACCACGCCTCGCTCGAAGACCTCAAAAGCGAAGAAATTATGACGCGCGATCCGGTAGTCGTCTCCGCTGACGCACTGGCTTATGATGCGCTTCGTTTAATGGAAGATCGACCCTCGCAAATTTCAGTTTTACCGGTGGTCGACGAAGCGCGAGAGTGCGTGGGCTTGATCAGGCTGCATGACATCGTTCGCAGCGGTTTGTAAGTTGGGGATTAGATGGCAGATCGAATGAACCTCCCAGCAAGAGCACTGCTCTTTATCGGCGTCTTGTTGTCCACTCTTCCCGCATTCGGCCAGATCAATCGACAGCGCCCGCCTCGAATTGGGGAAGCGACGATCACAGTCAAAGAGCAATTCTTTAACTCGATGCTCGACGCGATTTTCGAAAACCTAAAAGCGCCTTCCACCCCCCTCGTCATTACGGATTCCGACAAGAAGAGAACCGACGAATCCGCAAGGTCGTGCCCTAGTGAGATCACGCTGCAACGGGAAAACAGCGGTATAAAAACAGCGGTCAAGTTCGAGCAGGGAAAGATTATAGCGCCGCTGGCCTTCATGGGTGCTTATAACTCAACCCTGCTCGGGTGCCTGCGGTTTCGCGGTGTGGCCTACACGGAATGGAGTCTGGAGTTTGATCGTAGCGCGCAAGTGTTGCAGGCTAGAATTAGGATCACTGATATGCGTTTGGAAAATGTCCCTTCGCTGGCGCAGGGTTCGATCGTCACCCTGGTCCAATCGGCTATCGATGCGCGCATTAATCCACTAAAGATTCTGCGGCCTGAGCAGTTGTCGAGCGTAGTTCCGATTGCTGCCTCAGGTGGATCGCTACGTCTGCGGGCTAAGGAAGTGAAACCGGAGATCGTTCCCGGCCTGGTGCATCTGCATCTCACATATGAATTTCTGCTTGACAAGTAGCAACCGGAGGCGATGAGCCGCAGTGGCTGGCTGCCGATATGCCGAAAGCTCTGGCCTGAGTCAAAACCCTGCATAAAAGTGCGAGGGTTTTCGACGCGCATAGGCGCGGTCTGAGTTTAGCCGAGGTTTTCAAAGCTGGGGCAACGTTGGGTTGATTGTGCGCGTCGCGTTAGCGCCGCTTAAATCCGTCCTCTTCATCCGTAACGCGACGGGCTAAGTGCTTGACTCGAACCCGGCGTTTAAACAGGAGGCTAAACTAGACTGTGGCAAGGCATCGAGAAGGATGTAGCATACAAAGAATCTCGGCAGGCCAAATTACGGCTCCATCGTTCGGCAAAACCACACAGCTCTCACTCAATGCTCAAGCTGATGCCGCCGCGTCCGGCATGTCCACAATATCCCACGCGGAACGCACTCGCAGCAGCTTCGACATCAAACCCGCATGCATGATGTGACCACTGCGTTCCGCGGTAACGCGGCCTATCAGCGGCATACCGAGCAACGCCAGATCGCCGATGATGTCCAGGATCTTGTGTCGCACAAACTCATCCCGGAAGCGCAACTCCTCGTTGTTCATCATTCCCTCTGGCGTGAGCACGATGGCGTTATCAAGCGAGCCGCCACGGATCAGATTAGACCGTTGCAACTCTTCAATCTCCGCGGTAAAGCCGAACGTGCGGGCCGCTGCAATCTCCCGATTGAAAGCTCCATCATTGAGTTCTACCGAGAAGCGCTGGACGCCAATCATCGGGTGAGGGAAGTCTATGAGGCAGTCAATCTGATAACTGTCCCCCGGTTCAACTGAGATCCGGCGATTGTCCTGCTCATAGGCGACTCGCTCGCGTACGAGCAAGGCCCGCCTCGCTAGACGCTGCTCAACGATGCCTGATCGCTCGATCATTTCGGCAAACACTTCCGCGGAGCCATCCAAAATTGGAATCTCCAGGTTGTCAACCTCGATGAATACGTTGTCGATGTTTGAGCCGCGCAGCGCCGCCAACAGATGTTCGACCGTCGAGAGCATCACACCCGTGCGCATCAAGGTGGTCGCATAGCCGCAATGGGCCACAGATTCCACTGTTGCTGGAATCTCAAAACCGCCCAGGTCGGTGCGCCGAAACACGTAGCCAGTATCAGGCGGCGCCGGCAGGAGTCGCAGGCGCACTCTTACACCGGTGTGGAGTCCGATGCCTTCAGTTTCAACGGGTGAACTTAGCGTGGTTTGTTTTACCAAAGTTGATCGATTCTCCCTCGTCTGGATTCGCTTAGCGATTCCCTTAACTGGCGGGCAAGGCCTATGCCGTTGTAAAGTCAGAGAATCAGGTTGAGCAAAGCCTTAACATGTGGCGCGATGGCCACAATGCTGGAAAATTGCTTGGAGCGAATGCAACAGTAACAACGCCCTAACAGAAGCCTCTAACGGCCTGGCTGCGAGACGATCCACGAAACGCACAAACCGACACGAAACGTGATTTGGTGGATCGTATCTCAGGCTACGCTCGGCGGGAGCCGGGTGGGGCCGTTTCGATTAAGACAGTCCTCGATCCGCCGCTTGTTTGACACTCCGAAAACCCCTCTCTATGATCGAAGGAAATGCCAACCAAGAGTGCTGCGGCTGATAATAAGTCAGTCGGGCGGGTTTTTCTCATCGATTCCATGTCGCACATTTTTCGCGCATTCTTCGCGCCGATGGCGAATCGTGTTGCCGCCCTCTCAAACTCCAAGGGGCAGGTGACGCAGGCAGTCTTTATTTTTACAAATATGCTGCGCAAACTGCTGCAGGATGAGAAGCCCAATTACATCGCCGCCATTTTCGAGTCTAAGGAGAAGACTTTTCGCCATGAAACGTTTGCCGGTTACAAAGCAAACCGCCTGGCGATGCCCGACGATCTCGCCTCGCAACTTCCTTACATAATTCGTTTATGTGAAGCGTTCAATATTCCGATCATCAATGCGCCGGGTTATGAAGCCGACGACGTGATCGGTACCCTGGCCGTCAAGGTGGCGGAAAAAGGACTGCAGGCCGTAATCGTTTCCAACGACAAGGACATGTGCCAGCTAGTGCGCGACCCTTTTGTTGTAGGCATGCGGCAAAACTCGCAGGTGGTGAAACGAAAGGAACCGGTGCCCCCGATCGAGTGGTGTGACGAGGCCTGGGTAGAAAAGAAGTTTGGAGTGCCGGCAGAGAAAGTTGTAGATCTGCTGGGACTCATGGGCGACTCAATTGACAATATTCCCGGGGCGCCGGGAATCGGCTCTAAAGGCGCAGTGCAGATCATCCAGCAGCTGGGCTCGATCGAGAACGCACTCGAGCGTTGGGAGGAAGTGAAGCACAAGACTTACCGCGAATCGCTAAGAGATAACGCCGATCTGATCAGGCAGTCGCGAGAGTTGGCGCGAATAAGGGTCGACCTTGACGTTGATCTGAATCTCGACGCCATCAAATCCAGGGCGCCGGATCGTGCTGCTGCCTATGAGTTGTTTCGCGAGCTCGAATTCTCGAACCTGACTCGCGAATTTGCAGATGCGAAAGTACTTTCGGTCGCCAGCTCATCCGAGTTCAATTACAAAGTTGTGCGCAACCGCGCCGAGCTCGATGATTTGCTCAAGGGGCTTTGGAATGCCGAGAGTTTGGGAATCGGAGTTGCCGACGCCTCGCCGGCGGGCGACGTTGAAGAGCAATGCTCATTCGATTACGAGGCCGCAGCAGGTATTGCCATCTCCGCGGAAGCGGGAACCTCTGCGTACGTCGATCTGGAGAAGTTTGTTGAAGGGCGCCAGGCGGCAGTCGATTCCCTCCGCGATGTCTTAACCAATGGCCTCATCGAGAAGTCCGTGCACGATCTGAAGCGGGCCCTCGGATTGTTAGCCAAACTAAACGTTACTCTCGAAGGCGTCAAAGACGACACCTTCCTCGCTGCGTATCTGTTAGATCCCAATCGCAGTAAGTATGAGCTTAGCGACCTGGCCCGCGAAGCAGTGGGCGTCGACGGGCTCGATGGAACGCCGAATGGGTGGACGGAATCACAATGGCGAACCGCCACCGCCGCTGACCTGACCGCGCGCAGTGCAAAAGTCTTACGCCAACGCATTCTCGAGAGCAAGTTGGAGACGATCTATTCCGAAGTGGAGTTGCCGTTGGCCCCATTGCTTTATCAAATGGAGAGCGCCGGCTTTAAAGTCGATCCCAAGGTTCTGGCAGAACTCTCGAACCATCTCCGGCAGGAACTCGATAAATTGACAGTCAAGATCTATCAAGTAGCTGGCCGTGAATTCAATATCGGTTCTCCAAAGCAAGTGGGAGAGGTGCTCGGCGAACTAAATATTCTCTCAGGCAGAAAAACCTCGACGGGTCGAGTGTCGACAAGCAAAGCCGTGCTGGAAGAGTTGGCCCAAACCTACGAGCTGCCAAGGCTGATTATAGACTATCGTGAGCTTGATAAACTGAAGAGTGTCTATACCGACGCCTTACCACATCAAATCGCAGCGGACGGAAGAATTCATTGCCTGCTGAATCAGACAGTCGCTGCTACCGGCCGGCTTTCCTCCAGCGATCCCAATCTACAAAACATTCCCATTCGCACGGAACTAGGGCGTCGCATTCGACGGGCGTTTGTGGCCGAGAAGGGTAACAAGATCATTTCCGCCGACTACTCCCAACTTGAGCTGCGCCTGTTGGCCCACATCACGCAAGATCCGGTGATGCTTGATGCTTTTCAAAAAGGAGAAGACATTCACGCGCGCACCGCTCGCTTAGTTTTCGGCGCCAAAACGGAGGAGGAGCTCAAAGAGGCGCGGCGCTTCGCCAAAATCGTTAACTTCGCCATCGCGTATGCGATCGAACCCTGGGGTCTCTCGCAAAGAGTGGGCATCTCGCGCCAGGAGGCGAAGAAAGTTATTGCGGAGTACTACAATACTTACAAAGGCGTACGCCGTTACATGGAAGAGGTCCCGCTCAGGGCTCGGGAACACGGCTATGTAAGATCCATTTACGGTCGCATTCGTCCGCTCCCTGGCATCAACGATCGCAATGCGAACATCAGAAAGGCGGCCGAACGGGAAGCCATAAACATGCCTATCCAGGGTACGGCCAGCGACATTGTTAAGATAGCCATGCTGCACGTCGAGGAAGAATTCAAACGCGCCGGTCTAAAGTCGCGGCTGTTGATGCAGGTCCACGACGAATTGTTGGTGGAAGCTCCAGCGGAGGAAAGCCAGCAAGTCGCCGGCATCCTTAAGCGAGAGATGGAATCCGCAGTGATACTGGATGTGCCTCTCGTAGTAGACATAGGAATGGCAGACAACTGGATGGACGCGAAGCCCTAGGACACCGGTCCAGGATCCCCTATAGTTTACTTCGCCGGGCCTGATGCATCCACATCACTTAAAAACGGACAAAGCATGGGCAAGCCTAAAATCGAAAGATCCAGCTCCGAGCAAAGGGTTCGGGAAAGCAGCGCTGCGGTTGGCAGTGAGGGCAGCGCGCCCGAAGACGGAGGGGAAGTTGTTTACCGGCGCATCGAAACCGGGGGCGACGGGGGGTCTAGGTCACCATCGCCCGAAGAGACAGTTGCTCCGGCCGGAGCTCGCGAGATCGCGCCTGCGATTACTCCGCTGCTGATCGGCTTCACCGTGCTGTTGGTGCTCATTTCAGTGCTGGGTTATCTCAGTGTGATGCGCATGGATGAGGTCAGCTTTCGGGTCTTCGATCTCGAGCACCAACATGCGGCCAGGCTGGGTTTGCTGCTCAAGCTCCGCCTTGCGGTGACAAAGTTAAATAACGAGGTGCGTGCCCGACAGGACTCGGAAGCGCGGCGCGAGTTGAAGCCGCCTTTTGACTTTCGGTTGAGCCTGGCGCGCGACGAAATCAATCAACTGATACCACAACTCGAGCGGCCGCCCCTCTCGGAAGATCCCTCATGGCGGAAGTTTCGGGATGACCTGCGATCATACGCCGAGGTGACTGAAGATCTTCGTCGCTATTCGCTCGAGGGCTTTGAAAAGTTTCGCATAGTCGACGAACAAATCGATGGCTTGCTGACTGCCTCCACGGTTGAGCAATCAGAGATCTTTCGCCAGAGCGAAGCGATCGAGCAGGAGGCCACGCGATCCATCCGTCGCTGGAGCACTGTGGCGCTGCTGTTCGGCCTGTTGGTAGCGGTGGGAACGATCTGGGAAGTGCAGCGACGCTTCAAACAAATGCGTCGCAGCGTGTTTGAGGTTCGTCGCGAGCGCGTCTTCACGAAGCAATTGCTGGAAGGCATGGTTAGCGCGGTTGTTGCTACGGACGATAACAATCGCATCCGCAGCGCCAATGCAGCCTTCTTCAAAATCTTTCCCCAGGCGAGTATTGGAGCATCCGTGTTTGAGAAATTTGGCTCTGACGACGCCATGAAAATGCTCGAGGCGGCCACAACCAGGCGCGCGGACAACGCCACTTACAGGGGCCGTTGGGTGTGTAGTTTGGAGGATAGTCACAAGCAAAAATCATTCGATGTCTATTCCTCCCCACTGGCAATTGAAGGAAATCGCGGTCAGATTATAACGCTGGTGGATGCCACGGAAGCAGCTGAATCCGAACGCGGGCTGCGCAGGTCGGAGTCTCTCGCGGCTGTGGGCCAGGCCACCGCACAAGTGGCCCACGAGATTAGAAACCCCTTAGGCAGCATACGGCTAGGTGTGACGATGTTGCGGGATAGCGTAAATAGTCAAGAGGGCTTGAGTACTATCGAACTGGTCGAACGAGGCATCCAGCACCTCAACAAGCTGGTGATAGATGTCACGCAGTTTTCCCGTCAGAAAGCCCTAGAGCGCTCGCGTGTGGATCTTCACGAGATGATTGACATGAGCCTCGATCTCGTGTCGGAGAGCGTGAAGGAGAAGCGAACTCCAGTGGAGAAGGTATTCAGCAGCGAGCGGTTGGTGGGAGACTGGGATGGTCATCAGTTACGGCAGGTATTCGTGAATTTGATCTCGAACGCCGTCGATGCCAGCAGTGAGGGTTCGCCGATCATAATTTCAACTAAAGAAGTAACACTGAATGAAAGCGGCAAAGTCGACAGCCTGGCCACCAGAAAATATGCGCGCGTCGCTATTACCGATCAAGGCAAGGGAATAGACAAGACGACGGTAGACCGCATCTTCGAACCGTTCTTTTCTACCAAGAAGCGCGGCACGGGTTTGGGTCTGGCGATTGTAAAGCAGCTTGTCGATCTACACGGGGGTAAGATTTCCCTGGACAGCCCGGAGGGGAAGGGAACCAGGTTTCTTATCGATCTGCCGCTGTAAAACCTAAGGGGAAAGTGGGTAAATGGTGAAAAGGGGAAACGGGAAAACAGTTTTGGCAGCTTAAGTTTTGGATAGGACGAAGTGCTCAGTTCGTATTCTTCATTTGTCATTTTCCATTGATCAATTTGTCGTTTGGCATTTTTTGACTTCTTGTTTCGTGTCCGTTCGAGTGATTTCGTGGATCGTTTCTCATCTCTCAGCAAAACAAGCGAACTACGAAGTAGCACGAAGCATCACGAAATGAGATCCAAGGAAATGACCAACGAACAATGTCAAACGACAAATGGAAAATAGATCTCTTCTAACCCCCGATTGATTCAAGTACTAACTTTACCCTTTTCCCGTTTCACCCAGATTTTTGAACGCCTTTCGCGCCGCGGTGACTGTTCGATCAATGATCTCGTCATCATGAGCCAGGCTTACAAAGCCAGCCTCAAACTGTGATGGTGCGAGATAAACTCCCTGGTCAAGCATGGCATGGAAAAATCTGCCAAATAGTCTGCAATCACTCTTGTTGGCGGTCGTCCATCCTGTTACGGGCTCGCGATTGAAAAAGCTTGTCCACATGGAGCCAACGCGATTTGTGACAGTGTTGATACCTGCTTCCGCGGCAGCGGCTGACAATCCGTGGCACAATTTTGCGGTAGCGTGTTCCAGTCTTTTATAGACTGACTGGTCTCTAAGTCGCTTTAGAGTGATGAGTCCCGCGGTCATTGAGAGAGGGTTACCGGAGAGCGTGCCAGCCTGGTAAATGGGACCTGCCGGTGCGATGTGGCCCATCAGATCCCGATTTGCTCCGTAAGCGCCAACCGGCAAACCTCCGCCGATGATCTTGCCTAGCGTCGTAATGTCCGGCAATACGCCGTAGAGTTCCTGGGCCCCACCTCGTGCCACACGGAACCCGGTCATTACTTCGTCGAAGATCAATAACGCGCCGTTTCGGCTGGTTAATTCGCGCACGGCGTTCAAGTACCCTTTCTGGGGCGGAACGCAGCCCATATTTCCCACAACCGGCTCAATGATCACGGCCGCAATGTCGCCGTGTTGGTTGAAGGCTTGTTCAAGCGCGTCCGGATCATTGAAAGGAGCAATGATCGTGCTCTCAGCGAGCGAGGAGGGAACGCCGGGGCTGTCAGGCAATCCGAGAGTGGCAACGCCGGAGCCTGCTTTGACAAGTAGACTATCGCCATGGCCGTGGTAACATCCCTCAAATTTGACCAGCTTGTTTCTACCCGTCACTCCGCGCGCCAAACGAATGGCTGACATCGTCGCTTCCGTGCCGCTGTTCACCATCCTCACCATCTCGACCGAAGGAACCGCGTCGATGATCTCTTCAGCAATTTCCACTTCCAGCTCATTGGGCGCGCCGAAGCTCGTGCCTCGCGTGGCTGCCTGAGCCAGCGCGGTCACGACTTCCGCATCAGCATGGCCCAAGATCATTGGCCCCCAAGATCCCACGTAATCGATGTAGGTACGACCGTCGATGTCGGTGATTTTTGCGCCGTTTGCGCTTTTGATGAATCGTGGAGTTCCCCCCACCGCGCGAAATGCCCTCACCGGCGAATTCACGCCGCCGGGCATCAGTTCAACGGCGCGGGCGAAGAGGTCTTCGGAGTTCATATAGAATAGTGGCAGGTCGTCGACTCCAAGTTCCTTGAGCCTCGCCGTAAGCAGAAGCGGTTGCCAGATCACTCTGACAACCGCTTCGAAGAGCAGCAGATCTAAAGTCTTCGACGGTCCTGTGAACTATTCGTCATCCGCTGGGATCGTCAACTGCTGACCCACCTGAATCATGTCAGGGTCGCGCAACTTATCGCGGTTGGCATAGAAAATTCGCATATACTCGTTCCCATCTCCGTAGAACTGCTTACTGATCTTGGACAGATTGTCGCCGGCCTTGACCGTGTAAGTTTCACCGCTTTTGCCACCGCCACCCGCTGCGGCACCCATCGCTCGGCTAGTATCCACATTGATGTCGGCGGTAATGTCGTCAGCGTTTGGGTTGACCAACTTGATTTGATCCCAGAATTTGGCTTTTGCATCTTCCGACGGCGCCGTGGCCTTGATGAAAAGCTTGTCATCCTTCACATGAAGGTTCTGAAACTGTATTTTCTGCTGATCGGCAGCATTGAGCACCGATTGGTATTTCTGCTTGAGTGTGTTGAAGCGCTGTTCGTGCTGCTGAGCGTCAGACGCGCCGCGGCCAAACATCTTGTCAAAGAGTCCCATTTTCTCTGTCCTCCCTTTTCAAATCGATTCGTGCAATTCACGTCGATTCTTGAATTCGGCTGAAGCCACTGATTTGCGTAGTAATACCCAACGTACCCTAATCGCACGCTTCACGCCTTCAATTCTGTCTTATCTGCAATTGTTCGGCCAAGCGAAGGGTCTATTTTCTAAATCGCTGCAAGCCCTTTAAGGTTTGACTATTGCGCGGCCTCGATTCTCTTTATACCCTCTTTTGGCTCTACGTTGATTGTCTTAAAACTGGACATCCGCACGAGTCCGGGTACTCCGCCCCTGGGCTTTGAAATAAACTTCCGCTGTGTGTAATGAACCGCCACCTTTGAGTCGTCCCCGGCCTGGCTGAACTTGGCCGCAATTTGAGCCGCTTCGATGATCGTTCGATGGGGAATCTCGGAGCGCGTGTGGTTGCGGATTACCACATGCGACCCGGGGTAGTCTGCCGAGTGCAGCCACAAATCGTGGGGACGTGCGATGCGGAAGGTTAGTTGATCGTTGGTTTGCGCTGCGCGGCCAACGAGGATCTCATAGCCATCTGACGAGCGGTAACGACGGACGCCGGATATTTTATCAGCCGGCTTTCGTTTAATCTTTTTAGCTGCCTGCTTTTCGCCACTCCCTTCGAAGAGGGACAGGGCAGTTTCGTCGCGAGCGGCGGCAATTCGCTCGATCTCGGCCTTGCGCTCTTCCAGTCGGGTGATGGTCTCCGTCAGCTGAGTCTGGCGCGCGCTAATCTCTTCAGTGGCCCGCTTCGCCTTCGTGTAGCGGGCAAAATAGCGGACGGCTTCGTCTTGCAAGGAAACGTTTTCGTCAGCCTCAATCTCTATTTCCGGCGCGCCTTCGGAGTAATAGTCTTTCAGCTTAATCTTGTTGCCGTTTCGCTTGGCGTTAGCAATGTTGGCCAGCAGGAGGTCGCCGTAGCGCTTGTGTTGCTCCAAATCTCCATGGGCGGCGAGATCTTTCCGCAGATTGTTTTGAAGCTTTATCGCTTGAGCTAATCCCTTATTTATTTTGTCCAGCAAAGCCTTTGAGCGGGCTGCGAAGATCGCCGCGGTTTCTCGTCGAAGGTAGTAGTCGTCCGCTGCCCCCGACAACGAATGGAAGGCTCCCCTATCCAGTGGGCTTTCCTGTTGGTTTGGTGTGTTGAGTTTTCGCAGACTGGCGGGAGAATCTTCCCTGGTTGGAGGCTGATACTGTTCGCCAACTTGCTGGCCCGCGCCCTTTGGAGATCTCAAGGCGTGCATTATCCGACCCTCCCGATCGAGGAGGAAGAGATTTGCGGAGCGTCCGGTGAGCTGCGCAATCAGCGCCGCGCCTTTTGATTCGCCTAATTCATCTTGGACAGAAAAAGAAAATCGAACAATCCGCTCGGAAACGTCTTTCGTTGCGGAGATCAGCCGGCCGCCACCCAGACTACTTCGCATGGCCTGCACGAAATGCAACGGCGTAACGGATTGTTTTTCTATTTGTCGTGAGGAGCGCTCGATAAGGTAAACCCGAGGTGCAGCAGCGTCAACACAAATAAAAAGGTACCCCGCATCTCGAAGGCCAAAGTCGATTGCCACAGAGAGGGGAGAGAGTTGAAAGACCCTGCCCAGGAACCTGCCACTCAAATGGCTGCTAATCTCCTTTACGATCTCTTCTAATGTTTGTTGGTTCACAGAATCACTCGGAGCGGCAGGGCGGGTTTCTTAGGGGGTTCAGCCCGCGTGGGAGTTAGGCTAGCAGTTTTTGAACGCCAGGCAAAAAGGCTTCGCTTAAAGATTTAGTGCAGAGCTTGCTTGATTAATTGTCACTACGCCGTGATAACGGTGGTGCGTGTAAGACGATCCTGGGCTGTTTGCTTGTCACGGTCGATAAGCGTGTAGAGGGACGCGAGTCCGAAAGTTAGGATAGTTCCCAGGTAAACGACAGCGCGTCCAGCCGATTGCTTGCCCGTTGGGATCAAGCCAGTGCGGGCATCAACAACGCGCAAAGAAAACAATCGCATTCCAAACGTGCGCCCGGTGAACGCGGTCGAGATTGTGGAGTGGAGAAAACTCATCACGGAGAATACTGCTGCCGCCGTAGCGGCCACTCTCACGTCCCTCCAGTTTCCATTCGTCAATTCAACAAGCGCGGCGAAAGGCGCGCAGAGAAGGGCAACCACTATTAGATCAAGCACGGCACCCATAAACCGAGAAAAGGCCGGCGCGTGATGAAACTTGACGACCTCGACCCGAACGGACATAGGGACGGAATCCAAATAGTTAAGTGCGTGATCGTTATCGACAATCATCCGTCGCGGCTTAGGATGGGGTCTCTGAGTCTCGTTTTTTGTGACCGAAGCCGGGACTACGACTAGATTGTGAACTTTCTCCGGCTGGGCTGCCTTGGTATCCGGAAGACCGTCGGACTGCTGAGGCTCAAAGTTAGCCACCGCGGCAACTCCGTCAATTTCGAACTCTGACAGGGTTTCAGCTTTATACTCATTTTCCGTTGCGTATGCCAAAGCAGTACTTCGCGGCGTGCCGGTTGAGCGATTCACGCCCTGTACTGCGTGATGAGCACGTTCGATCCGCCGCAGCGCCGCGGTGACTAAAGGATTCAATGGTGCGACGTCGGCTTGGGGTAGTAACTCAAGCAGCGGCGCCACGTTAGTAGCCTTATCCCGGGGTTCTACTTCCGCACCCCCGAGCGCAGCTTCACGCGCCCTCTTTTCTTGAACTTCTCGTACGCGCTCACTTAATTCCTTACGCCACTGGGGCACGGAGCTCCTTGGAACACCCGGAAACTCAATTAGTTTTGAACTCGAGAGATGAGGTTGCCCATCTGACGCCGCTGCGCTGTTTTCAGGCATGTCCAGGTTTCCAGAGAGCGGTTCGTTAGGAATTGAGCTTGAGCAGGCTTTACACACCGGGCACTTTTCGACTCCCATTTCCGGGAGAGTGCCGCATGAGGGACATTGCATACCAGAGCGCCTCCGAAGGTGGATCGTCTGAGCCGGAAGAGAACAAAAAGAGCTAAACCCAAGCTTAGTGGCGAGTCGCGGCGAATCCTATCAGGAATTACTTTAAGTGGTCAACCAGAATTATTCAGGGCGCTGGAGTTGACAAGTGCGGTGTTTGAATTGCGGATTAAATGGGCCTGTGGAAATCCCTAAAAGAAGTAGGCAGACGGCGAAGATGAGAAGGCAGTTGCCCGTTACGAAGAAAACGTTTCTCTCTCCGAAAATGCTGAGCAAAAAGGCCACTTCCTGAATACCCGCTAGTGCTTCCTACCGTCTGCCTCCTGCTCCTGCCTCCTATTTCTCCGGGGCGGCCCCTTGCTTTTAGAGGGGAGTACGTCCTGCGAAACCAGCCTCTACGTCGTGCCACCATTCCAATTTATCGCCTTCACCGATCTGCCAGCACAGAAGCACTATGCGGCCATCTCGCAGCGAAGGAAAGTCAACCAGGCCACGCTCAAAATCTTTAAGCTGAACTCCCAGCGTTTCAAGTTCGACTGTCTGGGACTTTAGATCCATCAAAAGTTTCGCGTACTGCAAACCTTCCAACAAACCCCCGCCCCCATGTTCAGCTCCTTCAGCCGCTTTCTTTGCGGCATGTCGATAGGCGAAGATTCGCTGATGAACACGTTGAATCCTGGTCAGAATGTTCCGGACAGTCGGCAGCAGCGCATTTGCTTCTTCGAGGGTGAATATCTTCATCGGAGGGTTCGGGTTTTACGAGTGTTCAGTGGTCATCCGTAATCCGGATGAACTCGTTAGCAGCTCGGAACTCGTCAACCTCTTCGGTGATCTCTGCTTCGAGCACCACGCTAATTGCTGTTGGAAACGACCGCAAGGAGTCTTCTTCTTGCAATTCCATGTGGTCGTGAATGAACGGTGTGGGGACGTGCTCGTGCAGTTCACCCTCGTCGTACCGATGACCGTGTGCAGCTTCCTTTTTCACCTTGTCCGCGATTTCACCTAGGTCGATGAAATAGTCTGCAACGTCGATCAACTTGGGTGCGGTGTTGGAACGAAAGCCGGCAACTTCAACTCGACAGCCCTTGTAGGCGACGGCATTGACGGCGTAAACGAAGTCTTCATCACCCGACACTAGTACGGCTGTGTCATAACGGCCGGCGAGCGAAAGCATGTCTACAGCGATCTCTACGTCAAGATTTGCCTTGCGGGTGCCGTCATAAAACGTCTTTAGTTCTTTCTGCACCACGCGAAAGCCATTTCTTCTCATCCAGAGTAGAAAACCCTGCTGACGCTCGGCGCCAATGTCGACTCCCGTATAAAAGAAGGCCCTCAACAAGCGGCCATCACCAAGGAGCACGCGGAGTAACTTGTTGTAGTCGATGTCGATGTTGTGGAAACGCGCGGCGTGAAAAAGGTTGTTACCATCAATGAACACGGCAACTCTGCCGCGATTGCCTAACTGCCATGAGATATTATTAGTGGGATCAAAGTTGTGCATCTGATAATCGCTCCGATATAAGTTTTTGCAATCAATGGCCTAGGATGCGTTTTTGCGGGATTTTGGTCAAGTAAGCGCTGAGTGAGCCAGAGTGAGTCAGTTTTGATTTTCGCAATGCGCAAGCTAGCACCCCATAGGAACCTATAGAGGACGAGTCACTGATGCAGGCTAAATTAGCCCTCTGTTGTTTCCTGATGGACTAGCGCACAGCGATGATCTCGTCATTAAGGGCGTCGATGTAGACGGTCTTAATTGGAGCATGGCTAACAGTTACTTCCCAGGCAATATGTATCTCAAGTGAGTCGATCCCGGGTTTGGAGGGCAGCACATAGGTAACGAGCTCTCGAGAATGTGGCTCGTTACTCACAGACAAGTTTAAGGTCTGTTGATTACCGAAAGAGTCGATGTATCGGACGCCCCTGTCGCGCAGGTGTTTGAGAGCGTCTTCCGCCGTCAGTAGTGGAGTTATCCCGGCCAAGGCTGATTGCAAACGTTCGGCATCGGGGATGCAACTGCTGGTGAGATTGAGTAACCGCCTGTCAGCAGTGAACTGGATTTGCAGCTTGCCAAAGTCGCCGCGCAGCGGGTAGCGAAAAGCTCGCTGTTCGTACAGGGCGATCTTCGTGCGGTCAGGCCGATCTACCCGCTCAATAAGTGAGAGTTGGGAGGGGTTTGATCCGATGAGAACGCGCCACTCATTGATGAATCTGCGAAGCGCTTCTCTCGTTTCTTCCTCGTCCATCTCTACGTTACTGCCAACTTTCGGAAGGTACAGCGGAGTGCCTGGACTTGCAGGCAAACTTTTGAGGGTCGCCGTCACGGGCTCCAGATAAGCGTCGGTCAGGTCTTCTGAACCACTTCTTTGGGCAATGCGGTTAAACGCAAGTATCGCCGCTTCTCTTCTTTGAGACTGTTCAGTCAAGGTGATCGGGTAGATCCGCCCGGTGGGCCCAGGCCCCGCTGCGTTTGGAGGTTGCAGAGCCCCACACGCGCCCGTGACTAGGCTGATAACGAAAAGCGCAAGAGCTTTTGAGTTTCGTTTGTGAGTCACTCTCATATTAAGTTGCGCCTTAAGTTGCGCCATCGGATCTTGTTACCAACTTTGTTTCGATAAAAACCTTTGAACCCGGCGTATACTCAAGAGCGCTTGGAGGAGTGGTTGCCGAAAGATAACAAAAACATCCCTTTCTTGAGTGGTGGGCCCCTAATGCCATCCGTGCCCCAAGCGTTCGCGCCGGACCAGATGGTCCGGTGCGAAGAGTGTTTGCGTGCGAATCCGCCGACCAAACTATGCTGCCTCTATTGCGGCGCGCCGCTTCCAGTTACCGAAAAGACCGCCGACCTTCTTAAACCCAGCCTCAAGCCGGTGGAAAACTCGGCGCTGGGCCACAACATCATCTCCCTGTCCCAGGCGCTAGAAGTCCAGAGTGAAGCTCTCAGACAGGCCGCCGAACTTCTCGGACTTGACCCCAACGACCTGCGCCGCTTGATCTCTGGCCCTACCCCGCTGCCCTTGGCTCGAACCCACACGCTTGAGGAAGCTGACTTGATTGACCGCAGGTTGAAAGACCTGGCGTTCGAGACGGTAATCGTATCGGATGAAGATCTCGAAATCCGGGTATCTCCTCCAACTCGAATGCGTTCGGTCAGCATCAATGAAAACGGATTGACGCCAAAGCTTATTCTGGAAAGGGATGAATCTCAAATCCCCTGGAGCCACCTTGTCCTATTAGTGACCGGCAGATTGTCGCGCAAGCGGGTCGAGCTGCAGGAGCGAAAAGTCGTAAGACGAAAAAATGAGATCGAAGACGCGATTCACTTTTTCGACGAGGCTGTGGTGGATCTCTACAGTGAAAACCCCAACGCGAAGTTTCGCATACTCGCTAATAGCTTCGACTTCTCTGGCCTCAGCGGTAAAAGGCTGGTGGTCGCCGAAAACATTTCTATGCTGCTCGATCTGATTCGCGACAAGGCGCCCCGGGCTGAATACGATGATGCATACTACTCGTGCAGGCAAGCGCTGGAAGTCGTTTGGCCCTGTGGACAGCAAACCGAGTCGCGAGGCTGGCGCCTTGAGCGGCCCGGGAAGTACACCGTCGGCACCATCACGGAGAGCAGCAACGAAGATCAGTTCACGCATTATTCGCGGCTTCGTTACTTCTTGAAAGGTCAAGCCAAATCTGACAGCGATCAGGATGAAGACTATAAATAAGAGACAGAGATCAGCGGGCCAGCGGTTCCCACAGAAAGACGCCCAACCACACGATGCCATGCATGAGCCCGGCCCGCGTTCGATGCTCGACGGCCAAGGCGACAAGATCTATGGATTGATTCCCGTGCTCGAGGCGCTCCGTGCGGGCCAGCGACCAATTGATAGCATTACAATTGCGGAGGGAGCGCGATCCGAGCGTCTGCGAGACTTGTTGGTGCTGGCAAAGCAGGCGAATGTGCCCGTTCATCGCGTACCTCGAGTCAGCCTCGATCGCTCCTTAAAGGCAACGACGCACCAGGGGGTTGTCGCCAGGACTGCTGCCGCCCAATACAGAGAAGCAGATGAACTTCTCGAGTTGGTTGCTGCCCGAGTGGGAACGGAGCAGCCGCCGCTTTTGTTGGGGTTGGATGGGATCGAAGATCCGCGAAACTTTGGAGCGATTCTCCGGACGGCGGAATGCGCCGGAGTGCATGGAATTTTTATTCCCCAGCGACGTGCCGTAGGTCTAACCGATGCCGTCGCAAAAGCAGCTGCCGGCGCAGTGGAATATGTGCCTATAGCTCGCGCCTCGAACCTGGTTCGATTGATAGAGCAGTTGAAAGAACGTAACATCTGGGTCGTCGGAGCCGCGAGGGAAGGACCGTCAAATTACACGGAGTGGGATTGGACACTGCCTTCGGCGATCTTTCTCGGAAGTGAAGGTGCAGGTCTGCACCGGTTAGTCAGGGAACGCTGTGACACACTTGTTCGTATTCCTGTTGTTGGTCGGTTGGGGTCCCTGAACGTGTCGGTGGCGGCTGGGGTTTTGCTTTACGAAGTCTTGAGACAGCGAGCAGCAGCAGGAATGAAGTAGGATCTGGATAATCGGAGGGATACATGTTCTGTCCAAAGTGTGCAACGCAAAACCTCGACGGAGCCAGTTTTTGCCGTGTATGCGGAGCCAACATTAGTCTGGTGCCGCAGGCTTTAACCGGGCAATTGTCTTCAGTTGATGTGCAGGGGCTCTCCCGCTCGGACAAACGTGCGCTTAAGAGCGATAGCAAAGAGGCCGGCCTCGATAACGCCTTCAAGAATGCGTTTATGGGGATTGCTTTTTTGCTGGTATCGATGGCCCTCGCGTTTTCGGCAATGGGCAGAGGCTGGTGGTTCTGGATGCTGATTCCGGCCTTCTCTCTCATGGGAACCGGTGTCGCGCAATACATTAGGGTGAAGGAAGCAGAGAAACGCGCGAGGATTGGCAACGTGCTTGTTCAGCCTTCTCAGCCCGCGATGCAGCCTCCCCCTCGCGTAAATTCATTTCCCCGGCGCAATACCGGAGAACTTGTGCCGCCACCTAGTGTGACTGAAGGCACAACACGCCACCTCGGGGCCGAAGCGCCTACCAGACATCTCGATGCTTCAACTGAACCACCGAAGTAAATGATCTCGGGAATAGACCGAGGCGATGCCATTCCTGAAGTCGAAGGACAGGCATCGCCTCGCTCTCCATTTGATGAAAGCCGGCAATTCAGTTCGTATTTGTGTTCCCGTCTGCGAACAGAGTATTGGTGCTGCTGAGCGGGCAATCGCGAGGGCGGCCGAAATAGGCGATCTAATTGAGGTGAGACTCGACTGCCTTGATCCATTTCAAATCGGAGCGAGCTTCAAAAATGGCGTACACCTCTTTGACCAGACTCAGCGACCAACCATTCTGACTTTTCGTCCCGCCGAGCAAGGTGGCCATCGGAAGCTTGATACGGAATCCAGGTTATCGTTTTGGTTGTTCAATCGCCCCACTTCAGCCCAATTTCTGGATATCGAACTTGATCTCGCTCTTAATGCGTCGTTTTTTGACTATGGGAAGAAAGTTGATTGGTCCCAGGTCATCTGTTCTCACCACGACTTTGTGGGGGTGCCCGGCGATCTCGATCGAATCTTTGATCGAATGACTCAGACTCCCGCGCGCATTCTCAAGATCGCCTTCCAGGCTGACGATATTACTGACTGCATTACTGCATTTAACTTGATTGACCGCGCGCGTTCCGAAAATCGGGAGATGATTGCCATCGCCATGGGGACGGCGGGACTCCCGACTCGCGTTCTGGGTCCGTCGCGTGGGGCTTTTCTGACTTATGGAGCTCTCGAAAATAACAGTGCCACTGCTCCGGGTCAAATAACTGCGAGAGAACTGCGGAGTTTGTATCGGATCGACAGGATCAGTCGGCGGACCCGCATCATGGGCCTTGCCGGTTTGCCCGTCACTCATTCAATTTCGCCGTACATCCATAATGCAGCCTTTGAGTCTGCCAAATTTGATGGGGTTTATCTGCCGTTTGAGGTTCGGGAGATTTCGTCGTTTATTAAGCGCATGGTCCATCCCCGCACCCGCGAGATCGCTTGGGACTTTCGGGGCTTGAGTGTGACGGCGCCGCATAAGACTTCAGTAATGAGTTGCCTGGACTGGATCGATCCCGCGGCAAAAGAAATAGGAGCGGTCAATACGATTGTTGTGCAGGGCGACCAACTGCACGGCTTTAACACAGATGCTGACGCCTTAGTCAGACCGATAATCCCGCGAATTCGTGAATTGAGCGAGGCGCGTTGTGCTGTGATTGGGGCAGGTGGGGCCGCGAGTGCAGCGGTGTGGAGTCTGCGACAGAAGGGCGCCGAGGTAACCGTCTTTGCCCGCGATGTTGGCAAAGCCCGACGGCTGGCTGGAAGATTTGGCGCCTCCTCGGAACAGTTGGGCTCGGCGTCATTTGAGGGATTTGACATAGTAATCAACGCTACGCCTTTGGGAACGTCAGGCGCGCCAGAAATCGAAACGCCGGCCACCGCTGCCCAACTTCGCGGCGCGCGCTTGGCCTACGATCTAGTTTACAATCCAGCGGAGACACGATTCCTACGGGAGGCTCGCGAGGCTGGTTGCGAGTTGATTGGTGGATTGGAAATGCTGGTCATACAGGCTGGCGAACAATTTCGACTGTGGACCGGTGTCGTAGCACCTGCGGAAGTTATGCGAGACGCCGCCATGGGCGCACTGAGACCACGGCAGTGCAAGTAGCGCTGAGCAGATCTCAAATCTGAGCTCTCAGATTATCTCAGATCTTAAGTTTCAGATCTGAGATCCGAATGGGCAATTTAAAAACTATGAATCAGCGCTACAGCCGGCAAATTCTCTTTAGCGGCATCGGCAAAGAAGGCCAACAACGTCTGCTTGAATCGCGAGCCTTAATTATTGGCTGTGGCGCCTTGGGTTCGTCGCACGCCGAGGCTTTGGCCCGTGCCGGCGTCGGGCGGCTGCGGATCGTAGATCGTGATTTTGTCGAGGCGTCAAATCTCCACCGCCAGACTATGTTCACAGAGCGGGATGCGGCCGAACGTATACCGAAAGCGATTGCCGCTGCTACTCACATCCGCGGGCTCAATTCAGAAATTCAGACTGAGCCCGAGGTCGTAGACGTCAACCATTCGAACATTGAACGACTAATTGAGAATTGCGATGTTGTCCTCGACGGAACAGACAATTTTGCCACACGTTATTTGATCAACGATGCCTGTGTGAAGCATGAGCTCAACTGGATCTATGGTGCGGCAGTGGGATCTTACGGCGTCACCATGACCATTCGACCGCATCAAACTCCCTGCCTGCGATGCGTGTTGAAGAGGCGCCGCCGGCGGCAAGCGCTCCAACCTGCGACACCGCGGGCGTAATCCTGCCTATCATCAGCGTGGTTGCTGCCGTGCAGGTCAGCGAGGCCCTGAAGCTATTGACTGGCCACCATGAACAGCTGCACCGGACGCTGATGCAGTTTGATGTCTGGCGCAATGAATGGCGGAAGATTAATCCCGGCTCTCCCGCTGCGGAGTGTCTGACCTGCGCCTTGGGGCGCTATGACACTTTAGAGGCCACCGCGGGCGATCTTTCGGCAGTCATGTGCGGAAGAAACGCGGTTCAGATTTCGCCCGCTCAGCCAACGCGGGTAGACTTCAAAAATCTGGCTGAACGACTTCGCGGCGTCGGAGAGGTCAAGTTTAATGATTACCTGCTGCGCTTTCGCACCGGCGAGTATGAAGTCACGGTTTTTCAGGACGCGCGCTCGATCATTCGTGGCACAGATGAAATGAAGACAGCGCGTTCGTTATACGCCAAATACATAGGGAACTAATTTCAATCATGTTTCAACCCAATCTGGATCGCACGTGGTCAATCGCCACGCTTTTTCTCTTCGCTCTGAGTTACTGTCCCTGCATTCAGGCCGGCCAGCCTGTAATCTGGGAAACGAGTGGTCGCGCTGAACTATTAAAAGGTGACGCCCGCGGTGTTTCCATTACCGATACCGGGGTACTAATGCTGGCGCCAAACTTCACTGAAATATTCAACACCGAGCAGGCCTTTATCTGGTCCAGCGCCATTGATAGTCAGGGCGCGGTTTATCTTGGAACCGGCCACGACGGAAAAGTGTATCGCGTGGGAGCGGAAGGGCGTGGAACTTTGCTATACGACGCGCCAGAGCTCGATATCACTGCGCTGGCGATCGGTCGCGATGGCGTGCTTTATGCGGGTAGCTCCCCCGAGGGGAAAGTCTATCGCATCACTTCAGGCGGTCCTGCCGAAGTCTATTTCGATCCCCCAGACAAATACATCTGGTCGCTGGCAATCCTTCCCGACGGCGCAGTAGCTATCGGCACCGGAGACAACGGCAAGCTGTATCGAGTTTCGAGTGCCGGTGCCAAGCCTGAGTCGTCCTTATTGATCAGTACCAATCAGACGCATGTCATATCTTTGGCAGTGACCGCACAGGGAGATCTAATCGCCGGAACCGATCCGGCCGGATTGGTGCTCCGGATTTCACCCGATGGTAAAGCTTTTGCGCTCTTTGATGCACAGCTCAGAGAGATTCACGCTCTGGCGCCGGCTCCGGATGGATCAATCTATGCACTTGCGCTCAGCGATGCCGCTTCGACCAGTCGACCGCAAGCTGCCCCCGGACCGGCCGTCCAGCCCTCGGACTCAGGAGGAACTCCGACGACAAGTGTGACCATCACCGCAATCGATGAGGCTGGAACACCAACTCAAGCTCCGGGTGCAACCCAACGCAGCCGCACGGATCTCTCGAATGCCCGCAGCGCGGTATTCCGCATCCTGCCGGATGGCGCAGCGGATGTCGTATGGAGTTCGTCTTCGGTAACGGCGTTCTCAATCGCCGCGGCTTTGCAACCGGGGAGCGTGCTCATTGGCACTGCTGATAAGGGGCGTATCTATTCCGTCACCAACGACGGCCGGGATACTCTGCTACTGCAGTCTACTGAGGGACAGATTTCCTCTTTCCTCGCGCGCGGCGGGCAAGTTTATGCGGCATCCAGTAACCAAGGAAAACTCCTCCGCTTTGGCAATGAGTTGGTTACGGGTGGCTTTTATGAATCGCCGGTGCGGGACGCAAAACTAACTGCCACCTGGGGACGAGTCTTCTGGCGCGGCGGGGGCAGTATTGAACTGCAAACTCGCACGGGGAATGGTGAGCGACCGGATTCTACATGGAGCGAATGGAGTGCGGCTTACCGCAACCCGGAAGGAAACCAGATCTCCAGCCCGCGCGCGCGGTTCATTCAGTGGCGCGCAGCGTTGCGGTCAGCGCCTGGGGCATCAAGTTCGACGTGGATGGAGGATGTGAGCATTGCCTATCTTCCGAGGAATGTGGCGCCTGAGGTTCTCTCGATCACAGCGTTGCCAGTCGGAATAGGATTGCAGTCGGTAGTTCAAATGCAGGTCGATCCGAATGTTGAATCGTCAGGCCTTGATCCGTCGCTGTTTGGCGCGGCCGCGCAGGTTCCTCCGCGACGGTTATATCAACGCGGGGCCCGTTCCTTTCAATGGCAAGCGGAAGACCGCAATGGCGACACTCTCGAATATGCGGTTTATTACCGGGCGCTTGCTGAAAGCACCTTTCGTCTGTTAAAGGACAAGCTGCGCGAAAACTTTTATACCATCGACGGTGCAACGCTGGCAGACGGACGCTACATCATCAAGATCGCCGCATCTGACGCCGCTGACAATCCGGTCGGCCAGGCATTGTCGGGAGAGCGTTTGAGCGAGGCGGTGGATATTGACAATACTCCGCCAGCAGTAAAACTGGCAGGGCAACCTCAGGTTCGGCTCGAGAGAGTGTTGGCGGTGTTTGACGTTCAGGACGCGACGGGCAAAGTAAAAAGAGCTGATGCGAGCATCGACGGGACGCTCTGGAGTCCCATCTTTCCCGATGATGGAATAGCTGACAGCGGGAATGAAAGGTATTCGCTTGATTTCGCAGGTTTAGCGCAGGGTGAACACACAATCTCGCTGCGTGCCTTTGACATCAGTGGAAACGTGGGCACGTTAAGCATTAGTGTCCGGCGGTGAGGAGTGGGAGCCCAGCGTGCCAATGCGGGCGGCTCGCTTTTGGGGGAGCTATCCCCACTGCAGGGGTCGTAAAGTGCTACAAACTTGACTTTCCTAGATCGGCGTGCCGCGCCCGTACGTACTGCAAGCGGAACGGCGGCGGTTTCCAAAGGGGGACTCTTAGCCTGGCCCTTAAGTCAGCCTCCTGCACGATACGGTGCGAAATCGCTCGAAACCGTGCGTGTCCCAGGCCGTTCCTGATAGACTTCGGCAGGTGGGACGGACCGGTAGGGCCAATAGATTGTGGCACCCATATTGCTCGGTTTTAGTCAGCGCATCTCTTCTCCCTCCCCATGAGCGCTGAGTTACCCATGAGGAGGCCCTTAGAATAATGACAAACTTTAAGCGAAAGTTGATGGCAGCGGGAATGGCCTGCATTGTTTCCGCTGGCGCCTTCGCGCAAAAGAAAGAGGAGAAGCGTCCCCCGAAACCTGACACCAGGGTGGTAGTTGAGCCAAAAAGAGAGAAGCCGCCGCAGAATAATAATAAGGGCGGTGACAAGAAAAACGACGGAAAAAAAGGAAAAGGCTGAGAAGGACTGCCAAATTCTCCGTTGGATTTGGCGTTAGGGAACGTCGAATAAAGAAACCCGCGCATCTATTAGATCGCGCGGGTTTCGTGTTTAGCCGAGACGACGATCTCCTACAACCTGAAGGATGACACCTAAATAGATATTGGTGCCCGCTAGAAGATTCGAACTTCTGACCCCTCGCGTGTGAAGCGAGTGCTCTACCACTGAGCCAAGCGGGCGTGCGCTTTCGGTAAGTTCAATGTACATCGCCATTTCAGGAATCTGCAAGGTTTAAAAGATCCGAATTTGAGTCCCTGTTGTCCCGCATGTCCCTCAAAACAGCCCAATAAGAGCCCAAGGATTTCCATCGTTTGTTGTAGCGAGCGTGCCGCCCCGTTCAGTGGGTGAAATTAATTTGAGAATGATTCGAAACCGCCCGCTTGCGCCAGCAATAGAGCAATCGACTGCAACTGATTCCAACAGTTCCAGGCATATATTGTTCCTCATCACAATCTGGTTTGATTCTCAGGAAGGCGTCAGTTCGGCAACATTTGCGGTAAACACACCGAAGGGTGTTCGCCTGATTTGAAAAAGTGGCTCTTCACTATTGGCGCAATGTTCGTTGGCCAGGAAGGTATTCGTTCGCATGGCGTTCACCATTCGCCGTTTGTCGCTGACGTTTCCGATGCCAGTGTTTGCTAGAAAATAAACTTGAGGCCGAGTTGGAACTGGCGGCTGTCTTGCGAGGTTGATTGATTACGCGCTTTGAAATCGGGAAGTCCGCCGAATAAGTCGCCGGTAGAGGGATTTGTGGTGACGGTGACGTTGTTGAATTGGACGATACTGTTGATGTTAAAAAGATTTTGGAATTCTCCAAAAACCCCCAGCTTGTAACGCTCTGTGAAATTAAAGAAACGGGAGTAGCGCAAATCAACATTAAATTGTGGCGGAGTTGTTCCTGAATTACGTTTGATGCCGACCGGTCGATCCGAAATCGTAGCCCCGTCGCCGTTGATGTCTGAAGTAGAAACGATGTTGAATCTTTCGCCGCTGTTGGCGGTTGCAATCATCCCGACCTGGTTGTTGTTGAAGAGATAGTGAAGCGTTTTGTTGTCAAATTTAAATTGCGGAAGCGCCACGAGACTCATAACAAAAGTATGGCGTTGGTCGGCGAACGAAGTACCTTT
>JACCSP010000291.1 GCA_013812905.1 Pyrinomonadaceae bacterium | reverse complement strand
TTCTCTGGTGTAAGCGTCACTCAAACTATCACGCCTGACTCACCATCATTCCTGACGTCTTTTGGCATAATCACCGCCACCGCCACGGGAAATGGATTCACATTTCCGCCAATACCGAATGATGACGCCGCTCAGAATCTTCGTTTTACCTTAGGGTTTACTTTAAGCTCGCCTGTCTCTAGTGATAACAGCTTCAACGGCCTCCTAGTCGGAACAATGAGTGAAACCACTAATACACTTGAGTGGGATCTGCTCTCTCCAGGCAATGTCCGCAATTCTGTTTTTATTAGCTCCTTCGGCCGACCCGTCAGCTTTTTTATCATCACCGAGAACGTAATAGGAAAAGCAGCGGTGTCAATTAACAGGGGAGACACAATCATCCACGGCGGGGTTGCCGCTATTCCTGAGCCATCAACATTACTTCTAATGGCCACGGGATTGGCGGTCGTGGTTCGGCGCACGTCGCGGCGTAGATGAAGACGTTGCCGCGCTTGTTGAAATGCAAACACGCCGAACGCCGAAAGCCTCTACGAACGGCAACATATAAAAAGAAGCGAATGTGAACCAAAAGTGAACCAACGACAAGAGGCATCGCATTACACGGTACTAAATACCAATTACCAGGATATCAAGTACCAATTACAGTTCGTAGGAATTGCTTAAGGAATTAGCAGGAACGTGTAAGGAATTTGCAGAAATATATACAGCTAGGGACAAAGGATATATGGTATCGGTTTGATTGTGGATCAAGAGGTCGAGGGTTCGAGCCCCTCTAGCCGCCCCAACATGGTCGATAGTTTTACGGGCAGTCTTAAGTGGCTGCCCTTTTCTATTGTGAACCAAAGGTGAACCCACTCGCGGGCAGTCGGGTATCTTGGGCGCTTTTAAGCCAAACAAAAGCGTCAAGCCCCAAGTCCGGTCGCACCGGTTATCTAAACCTTATCTTTATAAGGAGCCCTCGGATCTAGTCCCCGGTAGATCCTATCGTCCTCGGAAGCGGTATATACAACTTGCCGGTTCTACTATGTTTTGTGCATCCAGTATGTTTTGTGCATCCAGTATGTTTTGTGTATCCAGCGAAACCTCACACGTCCAACCGAAAGCACAAAGTATAGAGATCGTTTTGTGATCAAAAGTGAACCAACTCCACCCGAGACCAAGCATTACGCCAACCATAGGAACACTAGTTTTCTTCAGAGAACGCGGAAAAACCATAGGCGTCCCGACAAAGCAATATGCTACCTTTATAATTGCGGATAAGAGGTCCAGGGTTCGAGCCACTCTAGCCGCCACACTGCGAAACCGATCTGATGAAAACTCAACACACAACCGAGGAGAATGACGATGCCAGACGAGCAAAGAGTCGCCAACAACTCGCAAACGTACTTAGTTGATGCCGACGATTTCTCCTTTGAGACCTTGGAACAAGAAAACGGTCAGGCTACCATGATTCGTTTCCCTCTAGTGGATCCGCGCTATCACGCAGGTGACGTCCTGTTAGTTCTTTCAGGTAGCGATATCCACTTTCACGGAATGATTGGAAGCCTTGCAGAAGGATGGGCCGTGGCAACTGATCGGCGCGGTTCCCTGCTTGCAGCCACCGTTCAGTAAGCCTTCAACTCGCAAGTACTGAACCCTGCTGAGAGGCTAACGCGTGTATCCTGAGGGGTGGTCTATTTGCACTCCAGCTGATAATGAACGCACTTGTATCCGATGAAAACCCTTTTCGGTGTGGGTCGAGAGGTAAGTAAGGGCTATCTGTTTGTCCAGTGAGGTTGCCAACTCCTTAATGAAAGGATCAAAACTCACCGGCGCCCCTGTGCCTTGAAAGAACGCTCTTCCACCCGTTTCTTCGGCAAGTCTTAGTAACGACCCTTGTGCATTCGCAGCCAGGATCGGATCTCGCCCCCCAACCGTAGGAGCATAAAAAGCATAAACTGCGATACTTCGACGTTGCGCTTCAGCAATGGCTCGTTGTAAATCAAGGCTCTGGCCCGCCGAACTCGAGTCAGGACCATGAGAGAGATCCAGTCCGTCCGACACGAGAAGTATAGCTCTTCGCCCCGAGGGCTGCGAATCGAAACGCCGGATGGCCTCAATGACCTCGACATACGGATTGTAAGGCGCAGCGCTCGCGAACCCCACAGGAGGTCGGAGTGCTTTGGCCGCTTTTTCCAAGTCCGAAGTAAACTTTTGACGGACCTGCAGCGACCCACTTCGCACATAACCAACAAGAACTCTGGAGCCGCGCGGCAGACGATTTATGAAATCTCTTAATGGCTTGATCTCATTCCCCACGGATGACACTAGGTCGTCCTGAATGAGCACTGCCAGCGTTAACGGGGAGCTAGTGCCAATAGCACGAATCGAGAGAACTGTCTGCGGCTCGCCGTCTTCAGTTACCGTCAGGTCTATCATCTGTAGTTCCGGTTCGGGCTTCACCCCCTTGACCCGAATACTAATAGGAATTGTTATGGGTCGGGCCGGAGGCGATCTACTCGCGGAAGATACCTTCGGAGATTGTGCGAAAGCAGATTGCCGGCTAGAACTCACAACCATGAAGAACAACAGTCCCATAAAGATTGCCGCTGCGAGTAGTGAAACTCTCATTAACTAACTCCTGTCCCGAAGCGCTGCGCGCATTATACAGCGATCCAGGACAAACCGCCCCGAACGCTTCGGCATCTTGACTGACTTGCCCAAGTCGTACAGTCTAGTTGGTGATCCCGTGGATGAAGCGCTTTCAATTAAACCGCCGGCCAGGACCGCCATCAGGCTTGGAAATCTTTTTCGATTACTATGATTCAACAAACGCAAGGAAAGCTGACCGCCAGAGATAAGAAACTCGCGAATTTCTTCCATTGGATTCCATGGATCGCCTTTCCATTGATAGCGCTTCCCTTCCCGATCGTGTTTTTCTTTTTGTTCCTCACCTCTGCGGCTACTGACGCCGCGGCCGTTTATCTCCTCTTGGCGAGTGTTGGCCTGGCCTTGGGCGCTCTCGTGGGTGGATTGGTCCTGTTCCTTCTTTACATCTATCGCCAGCACTGGTTGCGACACTTGCGCGACAGGCTGGCAGCAGATGGCATAACAGCCGGCGAAGTTGTCTGGTTCACACCCGAATTGTCTACGGCTGAGCGGCAGACACTAGTCGAGACAGGCACACATAGTGCGCTGCTGGCAGACGCGTACCGCGAAACCCTGGCAAGTCGGCTGACCGCAAGTCGTATCATCGCGAAGACCGATAAGGAGCTGGTAAAAGTCCGATCCGGAATTATTCGTGCCCGTTCCGTAGCAGGGACCGGTACTGGCAGTTTACTAATTGACCTCGAAGCAGACCAACGGCAACTGCAGAGTCTTAAAACTGAGGCCACCGCGCGATTGGCGGAAGCCAGAGCTCGCTTGCAGACGATTGAGGCAGCGGCGAGCAGAAGTCTTAACCACGCCGAAACTAATGCAATGCTTCGGCGATTGAGCGCCACGCAAGATCAGATGCCACTTGTTATTGAGATGGATCAGCTAGAGCGGAAGAGTCTGCAGGAGGCCGAACGCGATCTCAAGGAACGTGAAACTTTACCAGAAACCCCTGACGGTCCAGGCTCGTAATTAAGCCAATTCCCTCCAGCTATATACTCCTGTTTCCAACCGCTGCGCGACACCCTCATCCACTAGAGACCAGCTGCCGCAACCGGCCTCCGGCCTGGACAAGCCTGTGACGCTAGCGAGCTCACCGCGAAGTGTCATCCCCGCACAACTTAAGTATGCGCGGGCAATTTCTTTCAACGCTTCTTCCCTGCTCATCCTGATCGCCAACTCATCATGAAAGCGTGTTTCCGCGAGGGACCAAATGTAACTGAACGTTGGTTTGTAAACCACTTCGCTCGGAATGACTTTAAACGTCTTCTGAAGGTCATCAATTGCCTTGTTAAAACGACTTCGCTCGTCTATCCGACTTGCGAGTCGCAAGTCCCTGGTTCCCATCTCCCACTCGCTGCGCAGAACTTGCAATACGGATCTCGCGTCCTCAGATAGGTATTTGGCCTCCTCTCCCACGGGGACGCCCCAAAGCGCGTAAAAACACGGAATCAGCCGGCGGGCAATGAACGTTAAACGGCCTCTCTTTAGCTTTGCGTAATAGACCCGCCCGCGCCGCATTATATCGTCTTTAATGGACCAAGCGAGCCGGCTTTCGGCATCCTTCTGAACGTTGCGAGGCATGTGCGCGTCCCGCCGACCACAAACCGCGATATAGAGAGAAGGGCCGGGTCGACGGCAATCTGTTAAGGCGCTGCAAAAACCAACCCGTTCGATGAATCTCTCCGCTGACGGCGCATCTTCTATACGGATTTCTGATTCACGATGCCAAACGCGATCGCGGTAAACCTCCACCAGTTCCGGAAGATAATGCCCGTGCGACATACCGGAATCCTATCAGATTGATGAACGTGACTCATCAGGTTGACTGAACCAGAGACTTGATGACCTCCGCACCTCCCTTACAAGACCCAGTAAAACCATTACTCCCAAGACTTGCGCGTAAAACATCGTTTGGCACGGTCATTGCCAAATGGGCCTTGAGCTCGTCCAGCATTTACGGGGAGAGCCTATAAAACCGTTCACTGAGGAAGGCTTGAAATGAAAAGAACGAAACCGTCGTTGGCAATAACCTGGCTGGCATGCGCATCCCTCATATTGTCGCTGTCTTGCGGCTTTCTGGTGACGGAAAAGGCCAGCGCCAAAGGCGACAAGCGCAAGGGAGCCCCGAACCGGACCCGGAAGGTCGCCAGTGATCTTAGCGAACGTTCGCGCAGAGAGCCGAGAGCGAATGATGTCAAAGTCATTCTGCAGCTGAACGATCAGCCAAGCACTGAGCTTAGAGCACTCCTCAGAAGCAATGGGGTAAAGGTAAGAAAACAGTTCGTAAACTTCAACACGCTCGCGCTGGAGCTCCCTGCCAGTGTGGTTGAATCGCTCGGTTCGTTTTCAGAAGTTGAGTTCGTTTCCGTAGACGGTGAAGTAAGATCGCTGGGCGGCCACGTGGCGCTTACGTCCGGCACCGACAATATCCGCTCTCTGGGCACTAGCGGCCCGCTCGACGGTGATGGTGTTGGTATCGCCATCGTGGACTCTGGAGTCTATCCAGCCCACGTCTCCTTCCGGGAGGCCGGCACTCCACGTTCCCGTATAGTCAAGAGCGTAGATTTCACCGGCGAAGGCCGCACGGATGATCCCTATGGCCATGGCACTCACGTCGCTTCCGCCGCGGCCGGTAATGGCATGGTCTCGCAGGGTAAGTACATAGGCATCGCCCCTAAAGCAAACATAATCAATTTGCGCGTCTTGAATTCTAAGGGTATTGGATCAGTGTCCAGCCTTCTGAGCGCGCTCGACTGGTTAATGACCAACCGAGTGAGTTACAACATCCGCGTAGTGAACATGAGCCTGGGTATGCCGGCCATAAACTCTTATAAGGATGATCCTATCTGTCTGGCGTCGCGACAATTGGTCGACGCTGGGATCGTAGTGTTAGCCGCAGCCGGTAATAACGGTAAGAACGGAGCTGGCGAAAAGACATATGGCCATATCCATTCCCCGGGTATTGATCCTTCAGTGATCACTGTAGGTGCTGTCGATACGAAAGGGACGGATGGGCGAGGCGACGACAGCATCGCAACGTACAGCTCACGTGGACCCACGCGGAGCGCACGGACCGACGACATCGGCGTCAAGCATTATGACAATCTAATCAAACCAGACCTGTCCGCTCCTGGTAATAAGCTGGTTTTCGCGAAGTCGCCAAATAATCTCCTTGCGCAGAACAACCCCGATCTCGACGTTCCCGTGAGTCCGAACATCACCCGTGCACAGATGAAACTGAGTGGCACGTCGATGGCCACCCCCCTGGCAGCAGGTGCGGCCGCTCTGATGATTGAAGCCAATCCCAAACTCACGCCAAACATGGTGAAAATGATTCTAATGTACACGGCCCAGCAGATCCCGAACTTCAATATGTTTGACCAAGGTGCTGGCGAATTAAACGTAGACGGCGCGGTTCGATTGGCGAAGGTCATGCGCACCAATGCTCAGAGGGCAGTGCTCGGTTTTTCGCTCTTAACGACCAGCGCACCAGACCCGCAATCTACCATCGAGAACTACACTTTCACATGGTCCCAGGGAGTGATCCTGGGCAGTACCTTCGCCACCGGTATTAACCTGATCACGAAATACCAGCCGATCTATGGATTGGGTGTATTGCTTAGCGACGGTGTGCTCTTGTCAGACGGCGTGTTGCTTTCTGATTCGACGCTGTTGTCATCCGGCGTTCTGCTTAGCGATAGCATCCTGATTAGCAACGGCACGATCATGGAAGATGGAGCGTATTTCTGCAGCACCGGAGTATTGCTCAGCGACGGCGTGCTGCTCAGTGACGGGGTACTTCTCAGCGATGGCGTGCTCCTCAGTGATGGAGTCCTCCTCAGCGATGGTGTGCTGCTGAGCGATGCCATCCTCCAGGCTTATTCCGCGCTGCTAGGTGGCGATCCCACCGAGCATATGCCTATCGAGGAAGATGCTGGAGACGATTACGCAGGTTACTGACTGCTCCTGAGGTTACAAAACCGGCCTCTCTAGAGCTGTGATTTGCGTGAGAGCCAGGTCGCGCAAATTCGGACACTGGCCAGCACACGACAACCGATGGCCGGCCTTTATGAGCGAGCCAGGAATTGCTTCTGCGCCTACCTCGGTCCTGACGAGCGTATCGTAAGTTCCGTTCCCGAGTTCAGATCGAGATCCTCACGACCCTGGACATACACCGAACCAGCACCTCCGCCCGCACCGAGAATGGCGCCGATTGCAGCACCCTTGCCTCCTCCAGCGATGGCTCCAATTATGGCTCCCACGGCGGTGCCAACGGCGGCCCGTTGAGCAGTCTTGGTAGTTTGATCTTCGTCCCTCACAGAGCCTTCATTGTCTACTTTGACGACTTCCCCGTCGGTAGTGCGTACCGACTGTAAGATCCCAGCAAATCGGTAGGACCTTCCGTCACGAAGACGAATACTGTCGAAGGTGAGCGTCATCTCCGATCTTCCAGTGATACGGCCGCTACGCTGGAGATTTGATACTCGCCCTGCGATTGTTGCGCCTTGGAACCTGGACGGCTGTTGGACGGTCGCGGTA
Organism: Pyrinomonadaceae bacterium; assembly: GCA_013812905.1. Taxonomy (GTDB): domain Bacteria; phylum Acidobacteriota; class Blastocatellia; order Pyrinomonadales; family Pyrinomonadaceae; genus PSRF01. Next base: position 568 of record JACCSP010000291.1, on the reverse strand, counting down.
AACGTTTGGCCGTCCCGCGCATTCCTCGTTGATAGCCCCTCATTTAGAACCGCCACTATGGTGTCCCCATTAGGCACGACAAAACCGCCACTCGTGCCGCCCGTGTTGGCCGGCGAATCGGCGGCATTCTGGATATCGAAGCGAGCGATGTCGGCCGTTCTGTCATAGGTGCTCTGGACCACGACCGGCCTCTCTAGACCCTGTGCGTAAACACGCCGAGTTACACTGAGCCTGCGACCGTTATCAATCGGATCAAAAGTGACATTGAAATCAGTTTGTCGGTTACCAGAAGAGCTGACTATCAACTGATTGCCCGTCAACGAAGCGCGCGCCCGTGTGGTGCGCCCATCTCTGGCGGCCTCCAACCTTTCCGAGCCATCAGCTTCAAAACTGATCTGCGGGGCGCGCGACGACGCTAAGGTCACAGTTCGTCCTCGCACTTCAATCGCCAGCTGGTCCGGTGATTCCAACCGTGATGTGACCTCGTCGCTGATTCGTTGACGATCGTTGTAAGGCAAGCTTTGCGTGGCTTTCTCAGCGGCTTCGCGCGGGTCGTCGCTCCTGGTCG
>JACCSP010000255.1 GCA_013812905.1 Pyrinomonadaceae bacterium | reverse complement strand
CCATAACCTCGCTCACCGGCGATTCGAGTAGTTCACGATTCCTTACCACCTTTGCCAGCACGCGATTCTCGCGCAGCGATCCGACGGGCCGTCCGTCTTCCAGTACCGGTACTTGAGTCAAACCCATTTCATTCATCTTGCTCAGCGCATCTCCCACCTTAGCCTCCGGGGCGACCCAGACAAGGCTCGCCGGCGCACCGTTTGCTTTCGTGCCGCTAATCAGACCCGCACTAATCTTCTGCGGCTCGAGCAGACGTTTCTCCTTCATCCACTCGTCTGAGTGGTGCTTGGTAAGATAATGTTCGCCCGTATCGCACACTATGAAGACAACCACCGCGTCGGCATCCAGATCCCGGGCCAGTCGCAAGGCAGCCACTGCGTTTGTTCCCGTCGAGCCTCCGCAAAAAACGCCTTCCAGCCGTCCCAACTGGCGTGACATCTCGAAAGACTCACGGTCTGTAATATTGATTACATCATCCACGTATTTAATGTGCACATTCGGCGGTATCACCTCCTGACCGATTCCTTCGACCAGATAAGGAGTGGCTTCGACCAGTTTTCCCGTTTCCTTATAGGTCTTGAAAACTGAGCCATAGGGGTCCGCGCCGATAATCTTGATCTGCGGGTGCTTCTCTTTCAGAAACCTTCCCGTGCCCGAAATGGTCCCGCCAGTGCCGATGCCGGCCACAAAATGAGTGATCTTTCCTTCCGTCTGTTCCCAGATCTCGGGACCGGTGGTGCGGTAATGAGCTTCAGGATTCGCTGGATGGGAATACTGGTCGGGATAAAACGAGTTTGGAGTCTCCGACGCAATTCTCTTGGCTGTTGAGACGTAATGGTCGGGTGTTCCGGGCTTAGCCGACACCGGAGTAATTACGACATCGGCGCCTAATGCCTTCAGGTAACGCGACTTCTCCACAGACGCCTTGTCCGTCATCACGAAGATACATTCGTAACCCTTTATTGCAGCCGCCAAAGCAAGTCCGATCCCAGTATTGCCAGAAGTGGCTTCGACAATTGTTCCACCCGGTTTAAGTATACCTTCTCGCTCCGCCGCCTCAATCATTGCGACGCCGATACGATCCTTCACTGAGAACCCCGGATTAAGATTCTCCATTTTCGCCAGAACTGTCGCTTTGATCCCACGTGTCAGGCGATTGAGCTTGACCAGTGGCGTCCGACCGATCAGGCCGAGCACGTTATCGTAGTAATGCATTCGAAGTCTCCGCGGCGGAATTTAATTAGTTGACCGGGGTCCCCACGGGCAGCCCGCTTGGGGTGGTGGATACTATTTGTAACAGAACCTGGCGTCGGGCGCTATTTGTCGAGAACGCCATCCTTCAGTTTCTGCGCGATCAGTTCACCCGCAACCCGATGGCCGACCGCATTCCAATGTCCATTGCCCAGATCACTGCCAAATCCGTGCAGGAAAGAGCCGCTCTTTTCGGCATAAGCCTGCAACTCAGGAGCGAGCGTAATCACGGGTATATTTTCCCTGACACAGAGGGATCTGATCCGATTATCGGGATAGAAAAGATCGTCTATTCCCAGTCGCCTCATGAACGCCTGCCTGGCTTGGGGATCAGGGAGAACCTGCGGTCCATTGCTCAAAGTGACGACTACAAACTTTGCTCCTCGGGCGCTTACTTCGTCACGCATGGCGAGAATCACTCCTTCGGTGACCAGCCAGGCGTCATTCCACATGGGGCTGGTAGGCACAATGTAGACGAGGTTGTCAGTACCCAACTCCTCTGCTCTGGCGCCCATATCAAACTTTGTCGCGCTTGGCTCAGCCGAGGATATATCAAGTCTAGGCTTTGATGAAGTCAGAAGTATCTTAAGAGCTCGATGCGCTTCATTTAGGGCCTGCACAAAACGCGAGTGGGCCTTGATCCATCTGCCGAGCCGGCTCAGCTTCGAATTTCGCAGCAGGAAAGCACGCGAAGTCCGAAATGAATCATCGAGCACTAATTGGCAATGGTCAATCCCATCAGCAGACCGAAGAGAATGAGAGCGCGCCGTGTCAGGAATCGTTTGGCCTTGGTCATTGGAAGGAACTAGATAACTTAAGCGAAAGCGGGGGTGCTTGTCCAAAGCTAAAGCAGGAAGTGCTAGGTAGGATAAATGGGAGCAAAATGAGGTGTGGAACATGTTGAAGCCCGGCTGTGCTCTCCCCTTCACATCCGGGCTTCTATTATGGCCACTCACGTCACAATTGATCGGTGAGTAACCAAACCTGAAATTCTTATTTCAATTAGTAGCTAGTCTTCTCGCGAACCTTGTAAGTATAAACAGCGGCTCCTGCACCGCCGGTGATCGCGCCAATGATTGCGCCCTTCTTGCCGCCAATCAGTCCACCAAGAATCGCACCGCCAGCTGCGCCCCCGGCAGTCGTGATCTTATCTCGATGCCTGTCCCACACCGTACGGTTACGATCGTATCGGTATTCCCCGGCATCGGCACGATTTACCCGATTGTTATACCCGTCATACTGACGAGTGCTCTGAACTGATCTGCGGTTTGAGGCTCGATAACGAGTCTGTGCGCCCACAGGCAGTGCCGCGATAATCAAGACGACTAAACAAGTAGCAGTTGCGAATAATTTTTTCATTTCAGCCTCCTACTCCACCTTTGGCAATGAGCATGCCATTGCTGTTGAGGCGACAGTCAAGTCGCTGAGAAAGTATACCCTGCGGCAGATTCGCGAGACTTTTCGGGCTTATCGAAAACGTGGGGGGAGGTTGAAGACGATTGTTGGAAGCGGGTTATCTGATCAGATCGTGCGAGCCATCCACCTTTTGGGATAATAATAGCCGCTTTGACGTGTCGCGTCCGCAAACCGCGGCGAAAGCATAGAAGCAGTTGGCTAATGCGGCCGACGCGTGTTGCCAGGAGCAGACCTTCCCCGCTGATTTCGCCGCTTTTTTGCCCCGGGGTGTCTAAGAGGAGGTTACGGAAGGTGGAGGGTTACGGTCTTTCGCCTGCAGTAGTAATGGACGGCGCAGACCCTGAGATCAGCCACCCGATGGACTTGAGCCTCATCGGTGCCTAGTGCATGCTAAGCATTGCAACAGGTAGCTAACCAATGTCCGGGGCCAGGTCTTTACTGTCTCAGCAAGGCAATACGGGAGCGATGGCCCGATACGGAGATTATGCGGGCGAGGCCTAATTCGCCTCGTCCGCAGGCTCTCTACAGAGGCACCATGAAAATCAATGGCTAGCAGGTTGCGCATGAATCAGACGGCGGATGCGATCGGCAAACAGCACGTCGATCTTCAGTGGCTCAATCAGCGCGGTCACCTCTCCCTGTCCAAAGGTGGGGTGCACCATCGTCTGACCGGCGCGGTAGGAGCGGGTCCGATCGTAAGGCGCGCCCGGATCAAGCTTGCGTTTTGTTCCGGAGGCGGCGCCCGTTTTAAAGGTGCCGAGCGTACCGCACTTCGGGCAAGTAACGCGCGATATCTTCCCGCGTTTGGTGAGGGATGCGATTACGTGTCCGCGCTCTTCCTTACACTTGATGCAGAACTTTTCCACGCGCTCACCAACGATGAACGCCGGCTTCTCTACGTTTTCCTCAACGGCTGATGTTCGCTTCTCCACGCAAATCCTCCTCGTTTTACTTGTACCGGTAGGTTATCCGACCTCTAGTCAGGTCGTAAGGCGACATCTCAACGCTCACGCGGTCGCCTACTAAAATCCGGATGCGGTTCTTGCGCATCTTGCCCGAGATAACTGCGAGTACAACGTGCTGGGTATTTTCGAGCTGCACTTTAAAAAATGCGTTGGGCTGCTTGTCGATGATGGTGCCCTCGGCCGGAATCAGATCGTCTTTAGCCAATCGGGTTGCTCCTTTAGCTGATGGTTATGAGTAGCGGTGATGTGTAGAGTGAAGGCGGTCCCGACAATACCTGATCACCTTTACGTATCACTTCCATTATTCTATCTGCTCGCTCGACGCGGTCGAAATGAACGCGTAAACACTGCCGCAGAAATCCCGGTGTTACGTCTTGGCGAAGGACATGATCGGCTATTATGAATACCGTTATTCGTTCCGCCAAAGCCCGGCAATACCACGCGTTTTACGATCTGTCCGGTAAGTTGTTCTATCGCACGCATGGAGACTTCATCAACCGGGGTCACAATAGTAATCGCGCGACCCTGATTGCCGGCTCTTCCGGTGCGCCCAATACGATGGATGTAATCTTCCGGTGCGGAAGGCACGTCGTAGTTAATGACATGCGAAACGAGATCGACATCCAGACCGCGAGCTGCGATGTCGGTCGCAACCAGCACCCGCGTGCGTCCATCACGGAAGCCTCGTAGTGCTGACTCACGCTGCGACTGTGAACGGTCCGCATGAATACGGTTTACGCTGTGATCTCGCGCTGAAAGGATATGCGAAAGACGCTCGGCTCCGCGGCGTGTCCGGGTAAAAACCAGCACTCGCTCGAAACGTTCCCGTTCCAGCAGATCCAACAACAATGCCGTTTTCGACTCCTGGGCTACCGGATAAGCCGTCTGGTCTACCATAACGGCGGCCTGACCCCGAGGACCGACCTCGATCAGCTTCGGGCTTTGCATTGTCGAACGCGCAAGCTTTTCAATTTCCGGAGACATCGTCGCCGAAAAGAGTAGCGTCTGCCGTTTTTCCGGCACCATCGAGAGGACGCGCCGAATGGCCGGTAAAAACCCCATGTCCAGCATGCGGTCCGCTTCGTCCAGGACCAGCACTTCGATTCCAGAAAGATCAAGCGCGCGCCGCTCAGTAAGATCAAGCAATCTCCCGGGGGTTGCAATTACTACCGCCGGACTGCGACGCAACTCATCAAGTTGCCGCGGCATGCTGGCTCCGCCGATAAGTGTGACACTTCGATTGGCCTTAATTGGATTCAGCTCGATATAATTCTTTTCAATTTGGGCGGCTAGCTCGCGCGTTGGCGCCAACACCAGCACACGCACTTTGCGCTGCAGAGATTCCTTTGCGGACCCTGCGTGCTTGCGGGTCGACTTCGCACCCTGAATGGGCTCCGTAATCATTTGAATGATGGGGAGCAAAAAAGCGGCCGTCTTGCCTGTGCCGGTTTCAGCACAGCCGATTAGATCCTGGCCGCTGAGGATCACAGGAATTCCCTGTTGTTGGATCGGTGTTGGTTCGGTGTATCCGAGAGACTCGCAGCTCCGCACTTGTGCAGGCGCCAGTCCCAGTTGAGAAAAATTCATAAATTCCTTTGTCTGAGCGCCTCAGTCTAATTCTGAAACGCATTTTGTTTGTAAGCTCTGTTGATTCTCCGTGA
>JACCSP010000244.1 GCA_013812905.1 Pyrinomonadaceae bacterium | reverse complement strand
CGTAAGGGTATGCTCGTTGCCGCCTTCATAAACCAACTTTTCGCCAATTAACTCGTTGATTAGCAAACTTACGACGCTACGTTGGACGCCCATGCGGGTGGCGAGTGCAGCTCTTGACGTGGGCTGGTGCTCACGAATCAAGTTAAGCGCGATATGTTTATTAATCTCCCGCGAAGTGGTGCGAGTAGCAACCCGAAAGTCCTGTGTATTAAGCTTACGCATAGGGGACTGGGCGGATAAATAGTTCAACAACAAAACTAAATACCCCATTTATAGCTAGACTGTCAAATCAAATTTGCAGGAAGGTGGCAAATCTTGCTTGAACTCAAGTCCCTAGAGCGATAAATACTTCTGGAGTTGTATTAATTGACTGGCTTTGGTGTAAAAATCCGAACTGAGCGCCGCATCTTCCACACTGAAGATTCGATGATGTCTCCGGTGGGTTCGGACATATGCGAGAAGGACAGAAATACGGCTTCGATTCACTCTCTCCCTTATCACAACTCAAACCATCCCGGCGCTGGCCACCATTGCACACTCATGAGAGCGAGGAGGCTGAGATACTGCTCGAAGGCAGAGCAAGCTATGTGATTGAAGAGAAGCGTTTTACCGTGGATGACTCGTATGTTGCGAAAGTCTCGGCAGGCCTACTTCACACGTTGTCAATGCCGGCACTAAAATCTTCAGGCTGTTCGCTATATTTGCAGATAAAGACTTGCGTACGAAGGGTTGGGCAAGAACCCATTGGTGAAAATCAAGTGATCTTTTCACCATGCTGACCAACAGCCAATAGAGGCGGCCTTCTCAAGAGAAAACACTTCGAGCGGTCGCGCTTGAGGCTCTGTCGAAAATTGCGTCAGCGCGTCCCGACCCGTTTGCGTTGTCGGCGCGTCGGTCCTGTGCGGCGCGGCGGAGCGTTCGAGTTTACTCTGCAAATCCAACTCGCCGCGCAAATTCTTCAGATCAATCATTAAATCGCGCGCAGTTTGGAAGCGGCTTTCGCGGTCCTTGGTTAGAGCTTTTCGAACGATGCGTTGTAGTTCAACTGGGGCGTTGCGTGCGAACGGCCGCGAGTTGCGGAGGTTCTTGTTCTAAGATCGCAACCATCACGTGACTTTTCGTCTCGCCCGCGAACGGCGGCCCTCCAGCGACTATCTCATAAGTCACCACACCAAGGCTCCAGATGTCGGTGCGGGCATCCTAGTCTAAGCCGCGCACTTGCTCAGGCGACATCTACCGGGACCTCGGAAAGCCCAGGTGAGTTCTTCTTTTGTGGCACAAGTGAACCACCGGTCATGCTGCTCGACGGCAGGGTCCACATCCTCGCCTCCTGCTTCGAGCAGCAGACAAGAAGAGCGCCGGGAAAGCTTCTCTGCAACCACACACCCCGCCGCCCCTGCGCCCACAACAACAAAGTCAAATGTGTTCTCCATAGCTCCTCGTCGGACATATGCAAATAATCTCCGCGGTATGGAGTTGACCTCACTCTCAGTGCGCAGCCGACTCCGTGTTGATCTCTCACAGCGGCGCTCATCAATTCAAATTCATTACATCCAGCTTCAGCAATGTAAGTAGCAATACGTTCGCACCGTTAGTAATGTCTGCCGGCTCAGAGAATTCGCGCGGGCTGTGACTGATGCCGTCGCGGCTCGGCACGAAAATCATGCCGACGGGGCAGAGCTGCGCGATCTCCTGCGCGTCGTGACCGGCGCCACTCGGCATCAGCTTCGTCGTTAACCCTAATTGCTTGGCCGCGTCGTCAATCACCCGTCGAAAGCGTGCATCGGTGGGCGCGGGTTGCGAGGCGTTGACCTGCTTGAAGTCAAACTTTGTGCCCGTTGCTGCTTCGATCTGGCGGACTTCGGCTTGAATCTTTTGAAAGATCAATCGCACTTTCGCCGCATCCAGATCGCGCAGCCCCAGACTGGTTGTGACCGTGCCCGGCACAATATTGAATGCTCCGGGGAAGGCTTGAACCTTGCCGACGGTTCCCACCTGCCGACCGGGCATCGAAGTGACAATGCGATTGACCGCGTCAATGTATTTCGCCGCCGCCAGCAACGCGTCGCGCCGCTGGTTCATCGGCGTCGTGCCGGCGTGATTGGCAAAGCCTTCGACCGTCACATTCCACCAGAACACGCCGACGATGCCTTCGACCA
>JACCSP010000218.1 GCA_013812905.1 Pyrinomonadaceae bacterium | reverse complement strand
GCGCTACGGCCGGCATCGCAATCCTGGTGAAACGTTTAATCACCTCATGCAGCAAACTAATACGCCGGGCCTTATCAAAGCCGGCGACAACTGAGGGAAGGGTCAAGGCGAGATGAAATAGACCACCCACCCAAAAGCCTCCGGCGAGCAGATGCAACCAGTCGGTGACGACAGCGAGACGGTAATCTTTAACCGCGGCCACCGCGTGCCCGGTCCAACTAGGTGCGATGAGAAGCACAGCCGATGCGAGGAGTCCTGCCCACCAGATTGCTTTATGACCTTTCGCCGGAGCCTGCTTTAAACGACTCGAAAGGATAAACAGTATGACGGCGAGCACAACGACAGAAAGTATCTCCAGGAGCCAGTGTCCGCCGTAGCCCGTATCCGTGATCACCTGGCCCAGTAGCGAAGGTGATAACGCCTCGCTTAACGATTTGTCGAAAACCCCGGAGGCTTGAAAGGCTAGCGCCACAAAGGACATGACCGCGAGAAGGATGAGGCCCACCCATGACAAAATGACAATGCGACGGGCGCCGGTGACCCGCAAGTCGTCGGTTCCAGTCGCCGAACTCACCTGCCGCAACGCTGGCGCCAGCACGAGCAGGTAGAATGCAAAGCCGCCGAAGAGTGTCATCATCGCCAGATAACTTAACCAGCGGACGGCACTATGGCCCGGAGAAATTTCATAGCCTTCCTCGCTTTTCGCAGAAGGCATCGAGTCCATTGGCGATTCATGCGGCAGCGCCTGTGCGGCTCCAGCTGTGTCCGTAGCGTTTGCCGGCGAAGCTTCTGTACCGGCAGGTGCGACGCTTTGAGCCACGGTAAACGAGAACGTGCCACGAAGCGTATGCTCGTCCATTGAGAGCACTTTCCAGACGACCGTGTAAGTGCCTGCGCCGAGCCCATCCAGTGCGACCTGTGCCTTTTTGTTCTCTTCAGACAGGCTGACTTCGCCGCGATCGACGCGTTTGCCCTGCTGGTCTTTCACCTCAATGGTATTGAAGCGTGTCTCCAGTTCTTCGCTGAACCAGAGTTCGACAAGTGTAGGCGCTTGCGGCACCGTGGAGTTGCCTTTGGGCTCCGAGCGCAGCAGCTTAGCGTGTGCGGAGACCGCGGGCGTTAGCAGGGCAACAGCCAGCAGAAGGACCAACCCCAACGCCGTTAACCTGAGGCGATGTCGTGTTTTTGTTGCTAAACGCATGGTTGTTCCTTCTATCTGTGCGAGGGCCTTCACAGCCATCGGAAATAACTCGTGGACCGCACACGTTCAGATCCATGCGGTCCTTCCTGAGATCTGATCGGTCACCGCTCCTGTGCTCAAACGTGTCTGCTAATTCATTTTATGGTCCATAGGCATATCGGCCGGCTTTGCACCCTTCGGCCCGACCTTTCCATTTAAGACACCTTGTCTATTCATGTTTGTGCTGAGTCGCCGGCTGCTGACCGCTGGGTGGTTCCGCAATGCCCTCTCTAATCCTTCTTTGCACCTCCTCATACACATCGGGTGGCAGAACACGAACGAGCGTCATCATCCCCATCATCGAGGCGGTCCAACCCGGTGGAAGTCCGTAGGTTTCGGGCTTTGCGACTTCCTTGTCCATGATCATGACCATGTCCTGCGGATAGCCGGGTACACGCTTCTTATCACTCTCCTTGAGACTGTTCTGCTGCAGGTGCGGGCTCGGTCCCGCAAGGTTTGTGGTGTTTCTCTCCTTCTCCGGGCTGTCACCCATGCCGCGTCCGAACCCGGGAGCCATGTCTTCCGAAAGGGCGTGACCTTGTCGTATGACGCCCATGCCCTCTTCCATGCCCTTGCCGGTCTGTAGGCCCATGCCGGCATGCCCCATCGGCCCAACCATTGACACCATCTGGTTCATCATGTGGTGTGGCAGGTGGCAGTGAAACATCCAATCGCCAGCATAAACGGCATCGAATTCAACGTCACGCGCTTGCGCTACGCCGACGAGCACGGTGTTTTGCGGAAACCAAGTGGATTCGGGAGCGCGACCGCCCTCTGTACCGGTGACGTAAAACTGATTTCCATGGATGTGCATCGGGTGGTGGTCCATGCCCAGGTTGACGATCCGAAGACGCACTCGCTCACCTTGCTTCACAATCATCGGCGTGGTCGCCGGGCCTGCCTTGCCGTTGATAGTCAGCCAGTTGAACTCCATCGCGAGGGAGTTTGGGATGGGGTTGTTCGGAAGTAGCGCCCATTCCTGAAGGACAAGTCCGAAATCCTTGTCTACGCGCGGCGAATGAGGCTGCTTCGGGTGAATAATGAACAATCCGATCATGCCCATCATCTCCTGCATTGCCATATGCGAGTGGTAGAAGAACGTGCCGTTCTGGTGAACCGTGTACTCGTAGACGAAGGTCTGGCCGGGCTCAATGAGGGGCTGGCTGATGAAAGGAACGCCGTCCATATTGAGCGGCACTTCCAGACCGTGCCAGTGCATAGTTGTGGCCTCAGGCAACTTGTTGGTAACGATGAAGCGCACGCGGTCACCCTCGTTTACTTCAACCGTCGGGCCGGGCACGCTGCCGCTGTAGCCCCACGCGTACATCTCTTTGCCCGGAATTAACTGGACCTTGACCACCTCTGGGTCGAGTCGAAACACCTTCACTCCATTGTCCATAGTCCAGGGAAGATTCGGCACATCCGGAGTTTGAACCAACCCTGGGCCGGCGGAAGCTGCGGACCTGTTGTCCGGCTTCTTATCCGCCTGGCGAGCTGCTTGAGGCTTAGGCATCACGTGCCCCTCGTGTTGGGCAGATACTGCCTTTGAACTTGCCAGTAGGCCAGCGGCCCCAAAAAGCGATGAATGTCTTATGAAACTGCGTCTGCTGTTATCCATTTCTTACTCCTGTAATGTTCGAAAATCTTTTAACAACTCTCTCTCTCGCGAAATTCTCTGAGCCTTCTACAAATGACCTTATGGTCTATCTGAATCGCCGGTTGCTTCGCTCGCTGATCTCAGCTTGAAGCCTTCGGTTCGCTCGCCGGATTCGCCAGGCCGGCCCATGGCATCCAATCCGCCGCCCAACAGGAATCCACGCAAGCCAACGCCACTCTGCCGCAGACTGATCAAGGTCCGCGCATATTCTGCTTCGACTTGAAAGAGCGTTCGTTGCGCGATCAGCACCTGCGGGTAGGCAGCGGCCATTTGTCTAAAACTTGAAAGGTACATCTCATAGGCTTGGCGCGCTCTCGGCAACACCTGCGTCCGATACTTCTCCACCATCTGAGCCGCGTTGCGATACTCACGAAAAGCTGAAGCGAGCCGGGAACGCAGTACTAACTGAAGACGGTCACGCTCTCGTTCTGCTATCACCAGCTCCGCCTCCGCGGCCGCAATGCCTCCTTGATTACGATTGAAGATGGGAACGTTGATACCAACTTCAATTACGCCTTCCCCACCAATTTTTCTATTGTCCCGATCCAGGCGCTCGTTGTTGTATGCAATGCCGCCACGCACGAACACGTCGGGTATGCGCTCAGCCCGCGCACGCGAGAGAACGGCACGAGCGCGCTCTACTCCGACCTGGGTAGTCCTTATTTCGGGACTGTCACGCAAAAGCGATAGGATGATTGCTTCCTGATCGAGTGCAGTTCCAGCCTCTTCAAGATTGCCTACCAGTCTCGCTGGCTTTAGCTCCGGGTTATTCACCATGGCCGCGAGCGAGCGCCACACCTGTTCTCTATCGTTTTGTGCTCGCAGCAGATCTATCTCCGCCCGCTGCGCTTCGATTTCAATTTCGAGTTGATCGGGCCTGTCGGCTTGTCCGACGTTGTAAAGCTCCCTGGTAATTTGAACCGCTTCGTTTGCTAGTCGGGACAAATCGCTTCGCAGCTCCAGAAACCTTTGCGCACCGAGGGCGTCGTAATAGAGCATGCGAATCGAGTTCAGCACACGCAAGCGTTGAGTTTCGGCAAGCGACTGAGCCTGCTCCTTTTCACTATCAAAGATGCGGCGACTCTTGCTTAGCTTCCCGCCCAAAGGAATCATCTGTTCGACGAAGATTCCATGCTCGCTGGTTTCGCCCGCAGCTCGAAAAGAAAGCTCCTCTCCGAAATAGCCGATGATGGGATTGGGAAACAAACCTGCTTGGCGGCGGCGTCCTTCTGCTGCACGAATTCCGGCATCGGCTTGGGCCAACGTGGGATTGTTCTTTATCGCCATCGCTTCCAAATCCTCGAGTCGCATCACCGGCCGGCTATCAATCTCGGGATCGGGCCGCTGACCAGGCGATGGAGTTGCGGCAGGCATCTGCATACCGGGTGTCATTAAGTGCCCCGGACTCGGTGAAGGCGACATTGTTGGCATTTGCATACCCGGCGTCATTACATGCGGCGAACTTGGTGAGGGCGACGCGGTCGGCATTTGCATGCCTGGGGTCATCACGTGAGGGCTGGGCGAAGCCGAAGGTCTCGGCCTACTTGCTCTTCTGGTGGGAGTCCGCCGGGCGCGAGTAGCCTTTCTCTTTTTCCTCGGTGCACTCTTCAACTTCGGTTTAGCGGCCGGTTTCATTTTCGACATGTCATGACCTTCATGCTGCGGCAAAACGCTCACGCTGAGCGCAAACACTAAGGCCAGGGCGCTAACTGTTCGCAGCGCAATACGCAAATTACTGGGCCAGTTCATTGTTTCCCCTTCGTGGTTCGCCAAAGCGAACACTGCGGTGTTCTAAACAAAAGCGTTGATGTGGATAGCAGGCAACACAGGCGGGCACCTGCGTCACCATCACGAATGTGATTGTCGGAAGAGGCTAAATGCGGAAGATGTTAATGAGGATATGCCGAGAAGTTGTCTTCCCCGGCGGTCCATGCGCTCTTTGAGTCAAGACTGCAACGGGAGACAGTATAGATGGAGCAACTCTGGAAAAGTGAAGCGGAATATTCAGATCCGCGGAGCGCTTGGCTGCTTCCGTTATCCTGAGCGAAGCCGTGTTCGGATTCGTACGCGAATGCACGGCGCAGTGTGAACAAGGTTCAATAGGTCTACTCAGAGCAACTGCGTCCGGATCGGAGTTAGCATTCTCGTGCTCCATCCCCAGGTGCCTCATGTCTTCGTGCGACATTGTGGGGGCGGCAAGTTGTGTCGCACACGAAGTCATTCCGGACTGGAGATGAGGGCAGAGGGCGGCCACCAGGAATTTCCCTCCCTGGCTGAATAGCAAAGCAGTCGCTAGGACAATGGTTGCTAGAAACCGCTTATGCATATTCATTGCGCATTAATGCTCAAAGTTTGTTAGGGGAACTTGAATATAGCAGATCTCTAGTAGCTTCCCAAGTCTTCATTGTGCTTCTTCCCACCCAAATACCTCTTCCTCTATACGCTTTTGACAAGGAAAGCAGATTCAACATTCTGGCGCGATCCCTCCTTCACAACCCATTTTGCTGGATAGAGCGAGCAGCTCGCGCGGTGAAGCAAAGGCAAAGCCAGTCCACAGCATCAGAGCGCAAACCGCCAAAAGCCGTCGCATACCTCCCCAAGCAGGTACTTTCAAGCCCACACACTTGATCTTTCCTACACACTTGATCTTTCCTACACACTTGATCTTTATTGAGGGCCTGCCGCTGCCAACGCGCGCTGCAAGCTCCGGTTGGCGATGCGGTTCAAGGCTTGATCTGCCTGTGGCAATTGTAGGCTTTGAGGCAGCGGCACAAGCTCGAAGTCGAAGAGGGCGCGGCGCAGGTCTAGAAAATCGTTAACGTGATCCAGCCT
>JACCSP010000267.1 GCA_013812905.1 Pyrinomonadaceae bacterium | reverse complement strand
CAGTTCACCTATGCGTTTTCCACGGTGCCAGAAGAAATCAGGACCGGTCAGGACATAGCGCGGCCAATCACAATTGAGGTGGGAGATCAGCGGGCAGAGATTAACCTTCAGCCTACCCCCGGTTCGGTTTACCTTACACTGCTAACTTCCATGTTCATGCACGGCAGCATCATGCATCTATTTGGCAACATGCTGTTCCTTTGGATCTTTGGCGATAATCTCGAACACGCTCTGGGTCGTGCGAGGTATATCAGTTTCTATCTTTTGACCGGGCTCATTGCCTCGCTCGCGCATATTATTTCCACTTTTGTGATTGGCGATAACCCATTCATTCCCAGCCTCGGTGCTTCGGGGGCAATCTCGGGCGTGCTCGGTGGTTATTTAGTGCTCTATCCTAAAAGGAGTGTTCGCGTGATTATGCTTCGAATGCTAACCACGGTGCCTGCTGTTGTTGCGATTGGGCTATGGTTTGTATTCCAGTTAATTAGCGCGTTCGGCGTCATCGGGGCGGGTCCTCAGTCGGGCGGCGGCGTGGCATTCATGGCCCACATTGGCGGTTTTGTTGCCGGCCTCGCCTTAGTGAAGGTCTTCAGCATTGGGCGCAATCAAGGTTCATACGCTTAATACGTGGAGTTGGTTGACACACACGATCCACAAAACCACACGAACGCTCACGAAAGTTGTTAGTGATATTTCGTGGATCGTTTTTGAATTTCGTGCCTCCCATGGTACAGGCAGATGAGGAAAATGAAATTAGAACTCCACCGTTAGAGGACTCGATTGCTGTAAGGGGTCGGTTAAGGTCGTTCGCTAATTCGAGAACAATCATGCCGCTAAGTAAACCGACCAGCACTGCCAACCAGCAATGCCTTGATATCCGCCCCACGCCGCGCGAGGAAATGCCGCTCTATCCGCTCGCTACTTTCCCCTACGAATTCCCCGGGCGCGAGATAACGATCAGCTTCGAAATTCCGGAGTTCACTGCCATCTGCCCGTTCTCTGACTTCCCGGATTTCGCTACTATACGACTTCACTATATTCCCCATGAGCTCTGCGTTGAGCTCAAGAGTTTGAAACTCTATATCAACTCTTTCAGGAACGTTAAAATTTTTCACGAGCACGTGATCAACATAATTCTTGAAGATTTCGTGCAGGCGTGTGATCCGCTGAGTGTGGAGCTCGAAGGCGACTTTCACATACGAGGGAACATTAAGACTGTGGTGCGGGCAAGCTACAAGAGGCAGTGAACAGTGGAGAGTGGGCAGTGGACCAGTAGGCAGTAGGCAGGCAGAATTGAACAGAACGCATGTGGGATAGGTATTCAGTAACGGAACAGTGTCCAGTACGCTCATTGCTCACTGCCCGATTCAATAATTGTTACCTACGGTCCACTGACCACTGACTGGATTTATGGACTTCACGACCATCTTTATTATTGGCGGCGGCGTTTTGTTGGTGATTCTTGTCCTGATCGCTCGCCTTGCGGTTCGTTGGATCGTTCGGATGACGATCGTCGGGGTCATTCTTCTGGCACTGATCGGCGGCGGACTCTTTTGGTGGTGGACCAATCGCCTCACCGTTAAGCCACAGCAAACCAGAGAGCCGGCACAGCCAACCCGGCGCGCTTCGTCTCACTAACGGCGGAGAATAAATGGGGGAAACCGATACCGATGCCGCCGACCAATTTGACGCGCGCATAAGTCCCACAAAACTAGACGAAGGAACCCCACGACTTTGGCTACGATATCGAAAGCTTCCGCCGAACGTCTTCGCAATCAGCCTTGTCAGCCTGCTAAACGACGCATCGAGCGAGATCATTTATCCGCTCTTGCCCGTCTTTCTTTCGTCAACACTGGGGGCCGGCCCCGGAATTGTCGGTCTAATCGAAGGAGCGGCAGAATCAGCCTCTAGTCTGCTCAAACTCTTCACCGGTTACTTCAGCGACCGCCGGGGCAAACGCAAGGCTTTTGTAGTCCTCGGATATTCTCTCGCCAGCTTTGTTCGTCCTTTGCTGGCCTTTGCCACCAGCTGGCATCAGGTGCTGGCTATTCGGCTAACTGACCGGGTCGGAAAGGGAATACGCAGCGCCCCACGAGACGCGATGATTGCGGACACCGTCGCGCTTGAGGAGCGCGGCCTGGCGTTCGGATTCCATCGGGCGATGGATCACACCGGCGCTGTGGTCGGCCCCTTGATTGGTTATTTACTGGTGATGCTGTTTTCCGCCGATCGCAATTTACCCACAGCAAGCGACTTCACAAAAATCTTCCTTTTGGCTTCTATTCCGGCGCTGGCCGCCGTGTTGGTGGTCACATTTTTCGTACGCGAACCGGACAAGCCGCAGACCGGCGGAGATCAAAAGGTCGGTCCCCCGCTGAGCTTTTCGCTGCGCGGCTTTGACGGGAACTTCAAACGCTTTCTCTTGATTATCGCACTCTTTACTCTTTCAAATTCTTCCGACGCATTTCTCCTGCTGCGCGCGCAATCCGCGGGCGTTTCGGTGGCCGCCATTCCGCTACTTTGGGCAATGCTGCATGTAAGCAAAGTAATGAGTTCGCTCCTTGGTGGCGATCTCTCAGACAGACTCGGACGGCGTCGTTTGATTGTGTCAGGCTGGATTCTATACGCGGCTGTTTATATTGGGTTCGCGTTCGTGACAAACGCGATCTATGTGTGGGTATTGTTCTTAGTCTACGGGATCTATTTTGGGTTAGCCGAAGGGGCGGAGAAAGCCTTGGTCGCAGATCTGGTGAGGCCGGAACAGCGGGGCACCGCGTATGGTCTGTATAATCTTGCGTTCGGCATCACCGTGCTGCCGGCTTCCTTGCTGATGGGTGCTTTGTGGACCTGGTGGGGACCGGGCCCTGCGTTTCTCGTTAGTGGCACTCTGGGCGCAACTGCGGCGGTACTGATGCTCATTCTGGTGAAGGCACCAGGACGACTTCAGCCCGCTTAGAGCGTCATGAGGCGCAACACAAAAACCAGATTCTGATGTTCGAGAGATTGATTGCCAGTTAATTCGTTTGATGAACACTAACTTCAAAATGATTAAGACTGAGGAAGAGTTGCGCAAAGCGGTGGACTCCCTCAACGCGCAATCGGCGATTGGACTTGATACCGAGACCACAGAGCTTGACCCCTACACCGGTCGCCTGCGTCTGATTCAACTCGCAGCTCCCGACGGTGTGAGCATTATCGACCTCGACGCCTTCTCAAACGGAGGCAACGGAGAGCTTGCCAATAACCAAGCGCTGCTGCCTTTAAAACGCCTGCTCGAGGCGCCGCGACCAATCAAAATTGCCCATAACGCGAAATTTGATGCGAAGTTTCTCAAACATAATCTGGGTGCCGACTTGGGAGGCGTGTTTGACAGTTTGCTTGCTAGTCAATTGATAAGCGCTGGCGACATTGAAGAGCGTCATGGACTCGAAACTGTGGCCACGCGTTACCTGAATGAGTCGGTCGACAAAAGCGAGCGGCTGAGCAACTGGAGCTTTGAGTTATCTCAAGCGCAGTTAGAGTACGCGGCGCGTGACGCGGCCATCTTGTTGCCATTGCGCGAGAAGCTGATTGACCGGCTGAAAGCTGAGGCCCTAGTCAAGTGTGCTCTATTGGAATTTGAGTGCGTTATGCCGGTGGCTGATATCGAGCTGGCTGGCTTTTACATGCACAAAGATCGTTGGCTCGAGCAGTTGGCGATCGTCGAAAAGAGGCGCGCAGAGCTGGCGGAAGAGCTGCAGGGAATCCTGGCGGAAGAGTCGTTGCAAGGCTCGCTCTTTGGTGGGACGCAGCGGGCCGATATCAATCTCGACTCTCACCAACAACTTACCCAAGCGCTCGAACGCCTGGGCATACCGGTCCCCGATTCGACTCGCAATTGGAAACTTCAACCGCTCGCGGCCCAATATCCAGTGATCGCTACACTGCTCGAATACCGCACGGTGCAAAAGGCGCTCACTAGCTATGGTCAAAACCTGATCGAGCTGATCAATCCGGCGACCGGCCGATTGCACGCGGACTTTCGACAGATTGGCGCGCCCACTGGGAGATTCTCCTGTACCAATCCCAACATTCAACAAGTACCGCATGCTACCGAATACCGGCGTTGCTTCAGCGGCTATCCGACTGGACGAAAACTAGTAATCGCTGACTACTCGCAAATTGAGTTGCGTATCCTCGCGGAGTTCTCCGGCGATCCTGGCTTCATGGCGGCTTTCAATTCCGGCGCCGACCTGCATCGCGTTACTGCCGCACAAGTTTTCAACGTGCCTCTCGACCAGGTTTCCAAAGACCAGCGTGATTTCGCCAAGCGGCTAAACTTTGGGGTGGTTTATGGGATCGGCGCCCAACGTTTTTCGATGATGACCGGGTTGAGCGCACCTGAAGCCGAAAACGTTTTGCGCAAGTACTTCGCCACTTATCGAGGACTTGATAATTATCTGCGCGAGGCTGCGAACCGGGCGGTCCACGACCGTCAGGCGAGGACAGCTTCGGGACGACTGGTGCGTTTTCGTTATGACGAAAATGATCGGCAGCAGATTTCCATGACGCAGCGGAACGGCAAGAACACGCCAATCCAGGGCACCAGCGCCGATATACTAAAACGCGCTCTGCGCCTCCTCAAAGATGAATTAAGTAATACGTCCGCTCGGATAGTTAACATCATCCACGATGAGATTGTGGTGGAAGCCGATGGCGACCAGGCTAAGGAAATCTCGCAAAAGGTTGAGCGTGCAATGTGTGCCGCCGGTGAGGAATACTTGAAGACAGTGCCGGTGAAAGTCGAAACGGAAATCGCGGATGAGTGGATTAAGTAAAGACTGAACCAACCGCGAGCCCAGCAACCAGGGGATTTATTTTCCATATGTCATTTGACATTTCTCATTTTGTCATTTGCTGCGACCGAGTTATCATGCCCCAAGAAGGTCCTCACATATTCAAAAACGGACCTCACAGATGACAAACAAATCTACAGACGTCACTCAAGTCGGCAACGAGAGATCTCATACCGGTGCCAATAATTGTCAATCTGGTCCCAAGGACTCTCAGTCCGAAAACAACAACTATCAATCGCGCGCGGATAAATTAGAGGAACGCTTAATTGATTTCGCGGTTCGCATCGTAAGACTTTCGACGAGCCTTCCTCGAGCACCCGCAGGGATACACATCGCAGGACAGATTCTGAGATCTGGAACATCACCGGCCCCGAACTATGGTGAAGCGAGAGGTGCAGAAAGCCATGCTGATTTTGTTCATAAGTTACGAATTGTTCTCAAAGAACTGAATGAAACGTCCATCTGGCTTCGGATCTTTGAGCGGAGCCGAATGATGAAAATGGAATTACTCGCCGACATGCTCAAGGAGAATAAAGACCTGTGTAGAATCTTCGCCGTATCACTTAAAACCGCGCGCACCCGTAGTAAATGACAAACGAGAAATGTCAAATGAGAGATGGAAATTGGAAACAGGTTCGTGTCGTTTAGTGGAATCGCTTATGTCGTGCTGCGGCGCCAGAGGAAGTAGATCGGAATGCCTGTAAGTACCATGAGATAACCAATGCCCGAGGTTGAAGGAGCCAGGTACGCAAGATCAAGAACGAAGAGTACGGCAATTACGATGTAGATTATCGGCACGAGCGGGTAGCCCAAAGTGTGGTACGGGCGTTGGAGTTGTGGGGCCTTGTATCGCATCACGATCACCGCTCCTACCATGAGGATATAGAACACTAAATCCGCTGAAACAATGTACTCGAGCAGTTGAGTGTAAACGTTGCCGTAGGTGACCGCGCGAGTCTGGGGATTAATCGTAACCGTACGAGGTAGGGTCAGAAGCGCGGCCCAGATTCCCTGCGCGATGAGCGCAGTGGCGGGCACGTGGAGGGAGTTTAGAGTGCCGACACGTTTGAAGAATAGATTGTCACGAGCCATGGCGTAGTAGACACGCGCCCCTGCCAGAATCAGACCGTTGTTACACCCAAACGTGGAAATCATTATTGCAATGGCCATCAGAATGGTTCCACGGGGGCCAAGGATAGCCTGCATGGAGGCTGTTGCCACGCGATTCTGAGGTGCGTTTTGAATTCCGGAGAGCGGTAAGGTGACGATGTAGGCGAGATTGGCGAGCAGATAGAGCCCTACGACTAGGCCACAGCCCCACAAGAGTGCGCGCGGTAGGTTGCGACCAGGGTCACGCACTTCACCGGCGGTAAAGGTTACGTTGTTCCAGGCAGATTGCGCAAAGAGTGGTCCCACCATTGCGCGCCCGAGCAGCAGGACGAGTGCCAGAATCAAAGCACCCTCGGTCGCGGCTTCGAACCCGAGTTGCGTAGCATCCGGATTCCATCCATTCTCCCATGGTTTCCACCATGAGGAAGTGTAGAGGGCGCTCTGATCGTTCCATCCCAAAAAGAGCCCTATCACGATCAAACCCAGCAAGGCTGCTGTCTTCGTGAAAGTAAAAGTGTTCTGAATAAACTTTCCGGTTTGTAGCCCGCGCGTGTTGACCGTTGTGAGAAACAGAATCATCACCACGGCCACTAGTTGTTGGGTCGAGAGGCTGATAGCGTAGCCCCCAATGGCGTAGGGCGCGATGAGATAAAGGTCGCTTGCTACGCGATCGGTCAGCACGCCCATGAAGTTGGCAAAAGCCACTGCAACCGCTGCTATCGTTCCAGTCTGAATAATTAAGAAGAGCGACCAGCCAAAAAGAAAACCAATCGAAGGACCATAGGCTTCGCGCAGGAAAACATACTGTCCGCCCGCCCGAGGCCACATCGCGGCGAGTTCAGCGCAACATAACGCTCCCGTGATGGTGAGCACCCCTGCCAGGGCCCAGGCGGCGAGCAGCCATCCCGGCGCGCCTACCAGTCTGGAGGACTCGGCCGAAGTGATGAAGATGCCGGAGCCGATCATTGAGCCGACCACGATCATCGTCGCGTCAAGTCGACTTAGACCGCGAACAAGTTTGCCGGAAGAATCGTTTGCGCGGTCTCCCATAGTGAGTGAGATATAGTGTTGATGCCGGACTGTCAAGAAAGGTTTTAGATTGGGGAACTTCGGTGCTTTAGCACTCCACCTTGAACTGACCCCTCAAGCAGAGGAAATTTGCAGGTTGGATAGTCCTGGAAACACTTGCCTTGACACTGCCCGCGGCGCTCCCCTAGTCTTGCTTGCTTGGCGTATAGTTTATGAACTGAGAGATCCTGCCGATCCTCAAGGAAGACGAGGAAAACCTTCTAGATGGTCAAGGAACAAATAACTTCCCTAATCGCCCATAAACGTGCACAGGTCGGGGTAATCGGCTTGGGCTACGTCGGCTTACCGTTGCTGGTTGAGTTTGCCAGCAAAGGATTCAAGGCAACAGGATTTGAAGTCGATGCGAACAAAGCCGCAAAAATCACTTCCGGCCAATCCTACATCGGCGATGTCGCTTCTTCGACTGTGAAGCGCTTGGTCGACGACCAGCTCCTGACTGCCACGATTGATTTCAACCAGCTCGGTTATTGCGACGCCCTGATCATCTGCGTTCCCACACCACTGCGAAAGACGAAAGAGCCCGATGTCTCATACATCCTGGCGGCAGCAGAAGAAATCCAAAAGCGTTTGCGCCGCGGACAGTTGATCATACTCGAATCGACTACTTATCCGGGCACCACTAATGAAGTACTGCTGCCGATGTTTGAGGAGACTGGTCTAAAACTCGACGAGGATTTTCTGCTCGCGTTTTCACCTGAGCGAGTAGATCCCGGCAACCCGCAGTTTCAGACTCACAACATTCCCAAGGTGGTCGGCGGCGTTACAGATGACTCAACCGAAGTTGCCACGATTCTCTACTCGCAAATCGTTAAGGACGTCTTCTCGGTAAGTTCAGCGCGTGTAGCCGAAACCGCGAAACTGCTGGAGAATACTTTTCGGGCAGTAAACATCGGCATGGCCAACGAAATGGCGCGGCTCTGTTATGCGCTCAACATCGACACCTGGGAAGTGATTCGCGCGGCGGCGACTAAGCCCTTTGGCTTCATGCCTTTCTATCCCGGTCCCGGAATTGGCGGTCATTGTATTCCACTTGATCCGCACTACCTTTCATGGAAAGCGCGTCAGCATGGTTTCGATTCGCGCTTCATTGGCCTCGCGGAAGAGGTCAACTCCCGCATGCCTGATCACGTGGTGCAGTTAGTCTCGGATGGTCTAAATGATGTCCGCAAGGCCATGAATGGTTCGCGCATCCTGCTGCTGGGGGTGGCGTACAAGAAAGATATCGACGATGTACGGGAGAGCCCCGCGCTCTCAATCATAGACCGACTGCGCGCCAGGGGTGCGGACGTGCACTACCACGATCCTTTCGTGAAAGAAATACGCTTCGATGATGCACATACGGAAGGAGGCGGGGAGCCGCTCACTTCAGAACCTCTGACTGACGAAGCATTGAGCGCGACCGACTGCCTCGTGATCGTCACGGATCATAGTGGCATTGACTACAGCCGCGTTTGCCAGCTGGCCCCACTGGTGGTTGATACTCGCAACGCGCTCAATGGCGAGTTAAGGCGTGACAGTACCGCACGGATAATTCGCCTTTAAGTCCAAGGTCCAACGTCCAATGTCCAAAGTCAGGAATCGCAATCGGACGTTGAACGTTGGACCTTGGAACTTGGACATTCTTGAATGCTCAAAGTAATAAACGTCGTCGGTGCGAGGCCCAATTTCATGAAGGTGGCGCCGATTGTGGATGCCATGAAGCGGCGTAAGGAACAGTTCGCCCCGCTTGTTGTTCATACGGGTCAGCACTACGACTCGATGATGTCCGAAGCCTTCTTCCGCGATCTGAATCTGCCGGAACCTGATGTCTATCTCGGCGTAGGTTCCGGCACCCACGCCGCCCAGACGGCGGCCGTGATGGCGCAGTTTGAACCGGTGGTGACGCGGGAGAAGCCAGACTGGGTGCTGGTTGTTGGCGATGTGAATTCCACGCTGGCGTGCGCCCTGGTTTGCGCCAAATTAGGCGTGAAAGTGGGCCATGTAGAGGCCGGTTTGCGCAGCCGTGACCGGACAATGCCGGAAGAGATTAACCGGCTGCTGACCGATCAGATTTCCGATCTTTTGTTTACGCCCTCGCAAGATGCTGCTGAGAACCTTCGCGCAGAAGGAATACCCGAGGAACGAATCCGGTTTGTTGGCAATATCATGATCGACTCGCTCTTCAAGCAACTCACGCGCGCTAAAGAGTCGCCGATCAGACAAGAGCTAGCTGTTTCGGGACAGGATTATGCGGTGCTTACGCTTCACCGGCCATCAAATGTTGATAATCTGGACACCCTCGGACGAATCATTGATGCGCTGGAAGAAATCAGCGAACGTTTGCCCATAGTTTTTCCCGTTCATCCTCGAACGCGAAAGACAATCGCGGAGTTTGGCTTCGGCGAACGAATTGAGAAAGCGAAGGGTTTGCGATTGACTGAGCCACTAGGCTATCTCGACTTCCTTGGTCTCTATAGCCGCGCTCGGCTGGTGCTCACCGACTCGGGCGGCTTGCAGGAAGAGACTACCGTGCTCGGCATCCCTTGTCTCACTCTGCGGGAAAGCACCGAGCGGCCAATCACAGTGGAACTGGGAACCAACACGATCGTGGGCACTGAGCGCGAGAAAATTACTACTGCCGCTTTCGCCGCGCTTAACGGCTCCTTGACCACAAACCGCCGCGTACCGCCGCTCTGGGATGGAAACACCGCTGACCGTATCCTCGATGCGCTGCAGGAATAGTAGTCCGCCGCAGGATCAAGCAGGTCTCCATCGCGGCGCGCGCAACTGGGGTTTTCACCTGTGGGCTCTTTTGAACCTAACTCTGTGGTACGAAAGATGGATCGATGGGAGCCCGTAATCTTAATCTGCGACATCTGCGGATTAGGACGAACTGGGGTCAATTGCCAAACGAGGAACCCGGCGCGCTTGACCATCAATTTCCGAGGTAACTTCGCCAATTCGACTGGCACCCATTCTTTGATAGAAACCTTCGGCATTAGGGTCGGCGGAAATCTCAACTTCAGAGACGTTTTCCCCTGCGGCTATCTGCATTGCATGAATGAAGAGTTCTTTACCGACGCCTGTGCCGATGTGGTCGGGGGCAACCCACAGGTGCTCGAGTTCCGCTTTGTTGTCCCGAACAACCAGGGCATAAAAGCCAATTAGCACGCCGTCATTTTCTGCGACGTAGACTTGATTGTTGCTGATGAAATCGGAGGATACTGAGAGGTCGGCCTGCCAGTGCTGAATCCAATGCTCTGGGTAACCCCAATGCCGCTTGGCGTCGTGAGAGATTTGCGTCAGTGTGACGGATTCTTCGGGTAGTGCGCGCCTAATGCTCACGAAGTTTATAACTGTTCGAGGACGATTTCTTAAGAATGAAGGCTCTGGATGGGCTTCTTTAGCCTTAGTTTCAGCGCGCAGATGACAGCTCAAGCAAATTACGGGGCTTGCCAGACCGAGCCGTCTGAGTATTTTACGCGCACGATAACTACTTGCTCTTCAAATCCGATCCTCTCCTTCTTATCTAGCGCGTAGACGCTGATACGCTGAGTCGGCGGCGCTGGGAGCATGAACGAAAGTTCTTTGCTCTTGCCCGGCCCGATGGTTTGGACGCTTGTGAACTGCCGCCGACCCAATTCCTCTTCCGTCGCCGCATCAAGAAAGACATAATCCCAGTCAATCTCCTTAATGGTTCTATCGCTAGTGTTTCTGACTGAAGTTCTGTAAAGAAAAGCGTAACGCGGCGGTCCCTTCTTCTGGCGCTCAGCCTGGATAATGGCGGCGTCGGTGCGGGCATCCTTTTCGAGCTTGCTTGCGTCCGGCGAGTTTGCACGCCTTGCGTCATTGGCGCGCTTCTCCGCCCTCGCGCGAAACTGCATCTCGTGAAAATTCTCGTTTGGCCCGGTGAACGGATTCTGCTCCCAGTTTAGTCGCTCCTTGCTCCAACTGAATTTCACGACCTCAACCTCGGGCGCGCTTACGAGCCTCGTGGACGTTTGCGCGTTGTAGGCAAGGGCGAACGCCAGCAGCGAAAGTG
>JACCSP010000205.1 GCA_013812905.1 Pyrinomonadaceae bacterium | reverse complement strand
CGAAAACGCGCCGGATAAACGCGTGCATTTCCTGCGCTTGCTCCGGCGTCGCTGTGCGGCCGGTACCGATTGCCCAAACAGGCTCGTAGGCCACGATGATACGGTCGAGATCAAAGGCTGTCAACCCGCTAAGTCCCCCACTTAGCTGGCCGCTGACGACGTTTTCGGCCCTTCCGTTCTCTCGCTGGTCCAGTGTTTCTCCGACACACATGATGACTGTCAGGCCCGCGGAAATGGCCGCCTGACACTTTCTTCTCAACATGGCGTCCGTCTCAGAGTTGAACTGACGTCGCTCAGAGTGCCCGATAATGACGTGACTGGCCCCGGCGTCACGCAGCATAAAGGCGGCTACTTCCCCGGTGTGCGCGCCCTCTTCGACTTCAGTCGAACAATCTTGGCCGGATATGCGGACGTTGGAGCCTTCTAGGCGATCCGCTACGGTCTTCAGCGATGTGAAAACAGGAGCGATTATCACCTCACAATGGTTAGCATTAGCTACCAGCGGCTTCAGAGCGACCGCGGTGTCAACCGACTCGGCGACCGTCTTGTACATCTTCCAGTTTCCAGCGATTACGGGTTTGCGCATGGTTGGTCAGGGTCAGAAGTCCGTTGTCAGTAGTCAGTCGGCCGTTTAATGGTGTAAGCGATCATATGCGGGTCAAGTGCCTTCTGTTACGCGGTGACAAACCGCTGACAACTGACCACTAACAACCACGATTAACTACTTGTCATGGAGGGCAACCACTCCTGGCAATTCTTTCCCGGTCAGAAACTCAAGTGTGGCGCCGCCACCAGTTGAAATGTGAGTAATACGATCGGCAACTCCGGCCTGTGTAATTGCCGCAACTGAATCGCCTCCGCCTACGATCACGGTGGCACCTCGGTCAGCGGCCTCGGCGACTGAGTTGGCGATAGCGAGCGTGCCCTCATTAAATGGCGGTTCCTCGAAAACGCCCATGGGCCCGTTCCAGATAACCGTGCGCGCATCGCGTAAGGCATTTGAGTAATGGGAAACTGTCTCGACTCCGATGTCCATGCCCGCATGGCCGAGGTTTGTGAATTCGATTGGAATAGTCTTGGCAAGGATCTTCTCGCCCTTCACCGGTTCATAGCTATCAACTACCTGATGGTCAGTTGGTAGCAGTAGCTCGATTCCCTTTTCTTCCGCTCGTCTCTTAATGTCGAGCGCCGTATGAAGCATCTCGTCTTCGACGAGGGACTTGCCCACGGTAAAGCCGTCGGCCTTCAAGAATGTATAGGCCATGGCGCCGCCTATCAATATCGTGTCGACGCCCTGATCAATCAGCGCGTTGATGACCGGAATCTTGTCCGAGACCTTAGCTCCGCCCAGAATTGCCACGAACGGATGCTCTGGATTCCTGATCACTCGACCCAGGTAATCCAACTCCTTCTGCATTAATAAACCGGCCCCAGCTTGGGCTACGTGTTTCGTAATTCCCACGGTGGAAGCGTGCGCACGATGCGCCGCGCCAAACGCGTCATTGACAAAAACGCCGTCGCAGAGACTGGCTAGTTCCTTGGAAAACTGATCGTCGTTCTGCTCCTCTTCCTTGTGAAATCGTAGATTTTCAAGTAAGAGCAGATTCCCATCTTGCAGTGCCTGCGCTTTAAGCCGCGCTGCTTCGCCGACACAATCCTCCGCAAAGCCGGCACGCTTGCCAACCAGCGTTGAAAAATGTTCAGCCACTGGCTTCAAGCTGTACTTCTCAACACGCTTACCCTTGGGCCGGCCCAAATGCGACGCCAAAATCAGACGGCCACCTCTGTCTATAACATGTTGTAGGGTGGGAAGCGCTGCGCGAATTCGCGTGTCGTCCTCAACCTTCCCCGCTTTGAGAGGTACGTTGAAGTCAACACGAATAAATATGCGTTTGCTTTTGAGCTCGAGGTCTTTAATGGAAAGCTTGGCCATACCGTAAATGGTAAATCGTGAATCGTGAATCGTGGCCAGCGGAAGCAGCCCCGGCCGGTGACCGTCTTCAAGCAGTTTACGATTTACGGCTTTTTCAGAGTCCTTTGCCCGCTATGTACTTGATGAGGTCGCGAATTCGACATGAATAACCCCATTCGTTGTCGTACCAGGAGAGCACCTTTACCAGTCGGCCGCCAATCACTTTTGTGTACTCTGCATCAACTATCGACGAGTTTGAGTTCTTCTTGAAGTCACTGGAAACCAGGGGTTCCTCGCAGAACGAAAGAATCCCTGCGAGTTCTTCATTGGCCGCATCCTTCAAAGCGCGGTTGACCTCTTCCGCCGTCGTGTCTCTTTCAACCTCGATAACCGCATCGACAAGGGAAACATTGGGTGTGGGGACTCGCACTGAGATGCCGTCAAATTTCCCCTCCAATTCGGGCAACACAAGTGCCACAGCTTTTGCGGCTCCGGTCGACGTCGGAATCATGGAGAGCGCGGCAGCGCGAGCGCGACGCAGATCCTTGTGCGGCAAATCGAGTAATTGCTGATCGTTTGTATATGAATGGATCGTCGTCATCTGTGCCGAGCGGATACCAAACTTTTCGTTGATCACTTTGGCCACCGGGGCCAGGCAGTTGGTAGTGCAGGAGGCGTTGGAGATTATATGATGTTCTGCCGGACTGTATTTATCTTCATTTACGCCCAGCACAATCGTGATGTCTTCATTCTTGGCGGGGGCCGAGATGATCACTTTCTTCACTGAGCCCCCCAGATGCTTCTTGGCATCTTCCGCCTTGGTAAATATCCCGGTGGATTCGACTACGATTTCGGCGCCAACCGATTCCCAGTCGATGGCCGCCGGATCTTTCTGCGAAAACACGCGAAACTCCTCGCCTTCAACCTTAATTCCGTCTTCAGTGGCAGAAATATCGTGATCGAGGTTACCCAGTACCGAGTCGTACTTCAGCAGGTGTGCAAGTGTTTTCGTGTCTGTGAGATCATTAACTGCCACAAAATCGATATCCGGGTCGCCTAAAGATGTACGAAAGATGTTTCGGCCGATCCGACCAAAACCGTTGATGCCAACCTTGACTGCCATTTCGTTACTGACCTCCATCACCATTGTTAGCGCGGGCTCTTCTTTGCATGCGCCGGCTATCTTTCGGTTCGAGCGCACACGTCATCGCGGGAGATCGTAGGAACTCATGCTGGACGTGCTGGGGAAAAGAGTACTCAGATTATGCGGCGTCGCTTTCCCTGTCAAGCCGACTCTCAAAGGCCGTAAAGCTTGTGCAATCTATATCTTTTTGAAACCTCTGCAGTTGAGACAACGTAGAGGAACCTAATCGGTTGCAGTGTGTTTACCAGTAGTCTAAGTCATTTGATAGTTAGATTCGGGGATTAATCGTTAAGGAGCTTTTGGTCGATGCCTAAAATTAAATGGAATGGCGTAATTAGCGGAGCATTCTTGGGTGGAGCACTGCTGATGGCTGGCGCAAACGCGCGGGCGCAAACTCCGGCAGCTACGCCTAACCCAGCCCAGCGCGATGCGATGCGTCCTCCCGGATCCGAAACGCAGAATCCCAACAGGCCGCCCGGGGCGCAGCAACCCCCGCCAAAGGCGCCTCCTGGAACTCAACAGCCGCCACCCCAAGCGCCTCCCGGAAATCCTGCGGCCCCCATGACGCGCCCGACACCTTCAACGGCAGGTACCCCAATTGTCGCGCCGTCTCCTGAGGTTACTCCTCCCGCGTCCGAGAACCCGCCGGTTCAGGATCCGGTCGACCCCGTTTTTCCGGTCGTGGAGCGAAGGCCATTGCCTCCCATGCCCAACATAACTCGCCTGGGTGTGACCAGCGACAACACCTTAACGCTATCTCTCAACGATGCTGTGAAGCGAGCTTTACAGAATAACAATGATATCGAAGTTGCTCGCGATGATGTGCGATTTGCGGAGACACAATTGCGTGCACTTGAGGGTATTTACGATCCGATATTTAGCGTGACCCCTCAGATCGACAAGAGAATTGCTCCTCAACAGAACCGCTTCTCCGGCTCTACCACCGCCGGAACGATATCGAACACGGTTTACACGCTCAACCCCGGAGTCTCAAAGTTCTTTTCCACTGGAGGCGGTAGCTATGATCTGACCTTCACCAACAGCAAGACAGTATCTAATTCCACGGCCAACATCTTAAACCCGTTCTTCTCCGGTAATTTTGGGCTCACGTTTACGCAACCACTCCTGCGAAACCGGTCCATCGACAATAGCCGCCGACAAATCCGCATCCAAAAAAAACGGTTGGAGCAATCTGACGCGGATTTTCGCCTGCGCACCATAGATATTATCTCGCGCGTGCAGCAAGCGTATTGGGAGTTGGTGTTCGCCTTGCGGGATCAGCAGAACCAGCTTGAGAACCTCAATCTCTCGCGGGAAAATCTCCGGAACGTTGAGGCGCAAATAGCGGCAGGTGCGAAAGCCCCGTTGGAAAGGGCCGAAGTGCAAACTGAACTCGCGAACCGCGAATCGGCGCTGCTATTGGCCGTGCAAAACGTTTCATTGGCCGAAAACAACATCAAACAACTCATGTTCAAAGACTCGATGACACCCGAGTGGTCGGCACAGTTAACACCGACTGATACTCCGGCCTTCAGTACGGCCCCGGTGAATCTGAACGAAGCTTTGAAGGAGGCGCGCGATAACCGGCCCGAACTGCGCCGGCTGCGTTTAGAAAACGACATTAATAAAATTGACATTCAATACTTCAAGAATCAGACGCGCCCCCAGATCGATGTCACGGGGACCTTTGCACTTACAGGTTTAGCGGGCACCGCAATCCCCCGCGTGGATCCCGACACCGGTCTGCCTTTCCTGCCACCCGAGAATTTGATCGGGGGTAACGGACAGATGCTTAGCAACCTTTTCTCTTTTGATACTCGCAACCTCGTCGTCGGAGTCGCAATACAACTTCCTTTGCGTAACCGCACTGCCAAGGCCAATCTTGCGGGCGCCCGCATCCAGACGGAGCGCCTGCAGGCCTCGTTCCGTTCGCAGGACCAGTTCATCGAGGTTGATGTGCGCAATTCTGCCCAGGCCGTGGAAACTTCTCGGCTGCGGGTACTGTCAGCAAAGGAAGCCAGGGTCAATGCGGAACTCCAGCTCGAGGGTGAACAGCGGCTCTATCAAGTGGGGCGCTCAACCACTTTCCTCCTGTTTCAACGCCAAAATGCTCTAACGAACGCGCGCAACTCGGAACTCCGGGCGGAAACCGACTACAACAAAGCACTGGCCGGCCTTCAGCGAGCGACCTCCTCCACGCTTCGCGCCAATAACGTTGTAGTTGAAAGCCCTACTCCCTAACGTTTGGGAGAGAAGAATAAGCAACGATAGAATCAGTAAAGCGGTCCACGACATAACACGAAGACAGTCGAACGAAGGATACTTTTCGTGTGGTTTCGCGGATCGTAGTTGTTTTCCGACAGTTTGCCAAATCGGACCCGGTTGGTAGGTGACCTTTGCGATTTCCGATTTACGATTGCTAAGGTAACTCTGCCCGTACCTGAGCAATCGCAAATCCTAAAACTGGGATCGCAAATCGAATGAAGATCTCCGCCACAATAATCACCTTCAACGAAGAAGCAAACATTCGAGAAGCCTGCGAATCCCTCGCCTGGGCCGACGAGATTGTCGTCGTTGACTCACAATCAACTGACCAAACTGCTCAGATCGCTTCTCAATCGGGAGCGCGAGTAATAAGTCGGGAATGGCCCGGGTTTGCGGCACAGAAGCAGTTTGCAAGTGAGGCTGCTTCTCACGACTGGATTTTTAGTCTCGATGCTGATGAACGCGTGTCAGACCAGTTAAAAACATCTATTGAAGCACTGCGCTCAAAGCCGGACGATCAACTTGCGGATGGTTACGTGATATCGCGGCGGTCATTCTATCAGGGAGTTTGGATTGGTGGGGGTGGCTGGTATCCCGATCGGCAGTTGCGCCTCTTCAAGAAGTCACGGGGACGCTGGGAGGGAAAGCACATCCACGAATCGGTGAAGATCAGGGAGGGCCGTATTGAGAAACTACCGGGCGATCTCCTGCACTACGGCGTCCGCGATGCGGCTCATCACCATCACATGATTGGCGAGCGCTACGCTCCACTCGCTGCCCGCCAAATGTTTGAATCTGGCCGGCGGACGTCGACGCTGAAAATTGCCACGGCAGCGCCATTGGCCTTCTTGCGCAGCTACGTTTTGAAGGCTGGCTTTCGGGACGGACTCGCCGGCCTTAGCATTGCCAGCTTCGCAGCCCATCACGCGTTCCTCAAGCATCTTATGCTCTGGGAAATGCAAAAGAACATTAAGTAGTGAAAGCAGTGGGCAGAGGCTAGCGAATTGCCATTCACCACATCGCGGCTTTAGCCGGCGGGTTTCACCCTTCGAATGCCCTGATTTAGTTTCAACGGTATCCCAACGCTCAATAACACTTCAGCCCGACGAGCGAACGTTGAAAATGGTTGGATTCTCAAAATTCCATTTACCATTTTTGTATCCAGTAAACGGCAGGCAATATACAATGCCTCTAGATGAGTGTTTCCATGATAGCGGCGCTGCCAAATTTGAACCTACTAATACCCTCACCTTACAGCTACATCATCATCGGCGTTTTGGGCGCGATCATTGGAAGCTTTTTGAACGTCGTGATTCATCGCCTGCCACTCGAAGAATCGATCCTGTTTCCAAACTCGCGCTGTCCTTCCTGTGGTAGCGTGATTGCTTTTTATGACAATTTACCGGTCATAAGTTACCTGATGCTGGGCGCCCGTTGCAGGTCGTGCAAGAAACACATCTCAGCGCGCTATCCGGCAGTCGAGCTCCTCACGGCATTCCTTTTTGTTGTCGTCACATGGCACCACGGATGGACGCCGGCGCTGCCGTTCGATCTGATCTTTGTTGGCGCTTTGGTGGCTCTTATCTTCATTGACGCTGAGCACATGATTCTGCCTAACGCTATTACCTATCCGGGAATCGTCTTCGCGCTGGTGGCGCGCCTAACAATCCCATATGTCGTCGGAGAGCCCCACTTCGAAGATCTTCCAGGACTCATGAACGGCATGTTCTCCGGCTGGCCAGTTTGGGCGGCATCACTCGGCGGCGCCTTTATCGGAGGTTTGATTGGCGGCGGGTCGCTTTGGCTAATGGGATGGATTTGGGAAAAACTTCGCGGTGTTGAAGCTATGGGCCTGGGAGATGTGAAGATGATGTGTATGGTGGGGGCTTATTTTGGTTGGCGGCTCACCATTCTAACTATCTTCCTTGGCGTGTTGTCTGGTTCGCTGATCGGCCTTGTGCTGATGATGCGACAAGGCAAGAAAGACATGCAGATGCTCTTGCCCTTTGGAATTTTCTTAGGGATTGGATCAATCCTGGCGCTGCTCGTAGGCCCGCAGATCGTTGAGTGGTACGCCGGACAATTCAGGTGATCAATTTTTAACTGCCAATTGTCAATTTGGGTCTGATCTTTCGTGTGTGAGGAAATCTCGCCATCGTAGGCTGTCACTGGATGGAAACGCCAATCGGCCAACTGGCAATTGGCAATCGGAAATATCAACATGCGTTACGGGAACCGTATACAACTCGGATTCTCTTTGCTCACGGCACTATTCCTGTTGGCAACACTCTTTGCGGTTCTTCTTTTCGCTCTTTCTCCGCCAACTCCCGCCGCTCGTGGTCCCCTGTTGCTAACCGCATTCGTTGCTATTCTTATTGGCAGTTTAGTTTTCATCTTGCTTCTCCGCCGGTGGCTTCTGCGTCCCTATCGTCAACTCTTGGGTGAAGCTGAACGCGCTCCCATCGAATCCAGGAGTCGCAAATCTCGAGACGAAGGCGAGTTTGTGCTGGAAACCTTCCAGTCTGTAGTAGCTCAGCTACAAACACAACGCAAAGAGCTGGAACAACTCAGCGCACAGGCCAGTGAGCGTGCCGATTCCGCCGTCAGGTTCAGCGAACGCATAGTGGCCAGCGTGCCCTCAGCCTTAGTCGCTTTCGACTCCAGCGGGCGTTCGATGGTGATCAATGCTCCGGGGCGCGCACTGCTTGAGTTTGAGGGTAAGGCTCTGGGTCAACCGGTAGCGTCGCTCTTGCACAACATTCCCCAGTTGGCCCACATGGTTGAAGAGTGTCTCCAGACAGGCAAACTCTATCGGCGTGAAATAATTCAAACGGTTGCCCCAAACGGGACGACACGGCGCCTCGGAGGCACGATTGCACCGATCGATCTTTCGCCGGACCGTGGAGGCCGAGGCGCACTCTGTCTCTTGACCGACATAACTGAAGTTACCGAACTTCGGGAGCAGGTAGCGCTCAAACGCAATCTTGAAAGCCTGGGTGAGATGTCTGCAGGCCTGGCCCACGAATTCAAAAACGCCATCGCCACGCTACATGGCTACGTTCAGCTTCTACAGATTCAGCAACTGGACGAAGGTGGGCAGTCGGCAGCCTCTTCACTTCTAAATGAGGTCCGCAACCTCTCCGAGATGGTCACTGCATTTCTAAATTTCGCGCGACCGCAGCCGCCTCAGTTGGAAGATGTCTCCCTCTCCGACTTGATACAGGAATGCGTGGCTGAACTAGAGACATTCTATGACGAGCGACGCGTTGAACTGATCGTGATTGACCAGACAGCGAGCCTCACCCAGGTTCGCGCCGACGAGCGGATGCTCCGCCAGGCTATTCTAAATCTTTTAAGGAATGCGGCTGAAGCGGTTCCTGATGACAAAATGGAGCGAAGAGTAAAGCTACGAGATCTTAGAGAGGTTGATCGTGAGGGCCATGAATGGGCCCTTGTTGAAATTGAAGACTCTGGTGAGGGGATTCCCCAGTCAGATCTCCAACGCATCTTCATTCCCTTTTTCACCACCAAAGAGAAAGGCCACGGCATCGGACTGGCGCTGGCTCATCGTGTAATCACTGAGCATGGTGGCACACTTACCGCCTCCAACAGGCCGCCCGCGGGCGCCACATTCACAGTAAGATTGCCGGTCTCATCGGTATCGTAGAGATTACTAGTGTCAGTTGTCATGCCGAGCTCGTTCTTATTCACAGCTATGAGCAACATCTGGCCTAAAGTCCCTGCGGAAAATATTCACGCCAGCGCGTATCCACCATAGCTGAAATATCATCACGTACTACCAACTCCTCCGGAAAACCCGGCTTAGCGCGCGCGTCAATAACAACCGGCCCCTTGTAAGTCAGATGGTGTCGCTGAACTCTGGTTTCGGCCGCGTAAATATCAGATGCAGGTTCGAAGCGGGTCCACGTGGCCCACAGGAAATCGCCAACTGAGCGCGCAACCTCTGCATCATCGTGCATCACGATGAGGGGCCACTCTGAAAAGACTGGTTCACGCGCAAGTCGCCCGGCCTGGTCAGGCTCATTTTTATATGCCGCCCCCTGGAGGACCAGACACCCGCCACAGAAGACTTCGGCATTTATTACATCGAGAGGCAGCTCTCCCCGAAATTCGCGTGGCAGATTACGCACAGGATCGCCCAACCCCAACATGATTGCCTTGCTGCCTTCGTTCACCTTGCCGCTGGTGTAGTCGAGTGTGTCCATCGACACATTCGAGAAAACAAATAGATCAGTTTCCCAACGCACGCGCGCCAGCACATGCTCGAAGAGTTTGGGAAAATCGTGGAGGTCCTGGGGCGTGTCAGTGAGAATAAGAAACTTCGTCAACGAGAGCTGCCCCTCACCGAGAATGCGGAATCCTGACACAAGTGCCTCGCGTCCGTAACGTTCCCGCACGACGGCGGCGGCCAACGAATGAAACCCTGTTTCTCCGTAACTCCATAAATCGCGCACCCCGGGCATCACCAGTGGGAAAAGTGGCGACAGCAACTGCTGCAAGTAGTCGCCGATGAAGAAGTCTTCCTGGCGCGGCTTGCCAACAACGGTCGCCGGATAGATGGCGTCCCGCCGATGAAAAACGCCTTCAACGCGAAAGACAGGATAATCGTGTTGTAAGGAATAGTAGCCGTAATGATCGCCGAATGGTCCCTCCGGTCTTCTTTCCTGGGGTGGAGCAAAGCCAACCAGGGCAAACTCTGCTTCCGCTGCCAATCTATGACCGCCCAGCGGATTCTCCGTTGTTCTCAGTTTTTCCCCGGCCAGGAGTGAAGCGAGTATCAATTCCGGCACGTCTTCCGGAAGCGGTGCTACTGCCGCAAGTATCAAAGCCGGTGGGCCACCCAGGAAAACCGAAACTGGCAGCGGTTTCCCGTGGGTCTCAGCTTCCTGATAGTGAAAGCCGCCGCCCTTTTGAATCTGCCAGTGCAGGCCTGTCGAGTGTGAGTCAAAAACCTGCAAACGATAAATTCCCAGGTTGTGTTTTTTCGTGAGCGGATTCTCAGTATAGACCAGCGGGAGCGTGATAAAGGGACCGCCATCTTTCTGCCAGGTCGTCAGCACGGGCAATTCATTCAGTCTAGCTGGCCGGTCGAGACTTTCGGTTACTGGTGCGCGACTGGTGTTTCGCGTCCCGAGCCGTAACGCATCAAGTGCAAGTGCCCGGTGTTTCCACAACTCAGAACTGCGAGGCGGCAGGAGCGACTCGGCCAGATGGACAAACTCGCGCACCAGCGCTTCCGGTTTCGGACCAAATGCAAGTTCGATGCGACGGGCTGTGCCAAAGAGATTTGTTACAACGGGATAGGAGCTTCCTTTAACTCGTTTAAAGAAAAGTGCTGGTCCACCCCGATCAATCACACGCCGGTGGATTTCCGCAGCTTCCAGATACGGATCCACCTCCGCTTCAATTTGAGTGATGTCGTTTTCTTTGCGGAGTAGATCGAGGAATATGCGGAGGTTTCGATGCATGCCTTGAACGGGAAGTATAACCCAGTTCATTTGTCATTTGTCATGCTCGCAATCACACTTTTCGCAGCTCATGAGGTCAGTACTACCATGCGGTAACGGGTGGGTCCAGGCTACTCACCACTTACGCCGAGTGAAGTCGCTACTCAGGACCCACCCGCGTGGTGGTACCGACACCATCAGACCGCGCCTTGAGTGATGATGACAAATGAAAAATGACCTCTCCTCAACAGTGGCCT
This sequence comes from Pyrinomonadaceae bacterium, assembly GCA_013812905.1. GTDB lineage: Bacteria > Acidobacteriota > Blastocatellia > Pyrinomonadales > Pyrinomonadaceae > PSRF01. The sequence goes on along the minus strand of JACCSP010000205.1, from coordinate 9,641 downwards.
ACTACCCCGCCTCCGGGTGTTAAGGGGACAGCCTTTCTATCGTACCGACGGTGCGCGGCCTGGAGGGTGAGGGCGTTTTGGTCTGACCAAGACGCGCTTCAATCCGCTCGACAGCGACTTCGGCAGCTGCAGCCACCCCGCGAGCGAACGAATCACAAAGCGGCTTTACGATTTCCACAGTCTCGCCATCACCAAGTTGGGCCAAAGCTTCCAGCAGCCCCACCGTGACCTTCGTGGGATTGCCATTCTGGTTGAGAAAAGGATACAGGAGATTGGCGCTGTCGAGTTGCTTTAGATAGCCCAAGGCTTGATCATGGCGGGAGGAATTCAGTTCCCGCACAATCCGAAACAGCGTTTCCGCTTTTCCCATGCGGTGGAGTGCCCAATCAAGAGCAAGGCGAACCTCCTTGTTCTTTTCCTGAAGCAGATAACCCTCAACCACTCTCCTTTGATTGCCGGCCGCGAGTCGGGCTAAAGCCTCGGCCGCGCGGCGGCGCACTAACGGATCGACGTGACCGAGTTGCCCCGCGAATTCAGCAGAATCTGCACGCGCATCAACCGCATCCTGAGGCAGCGTTCTCGGCTGACCCAGCGCTGTGAAAGGCGCGCAAGCTTGCAGAAACATTCCGATGACTAAACAGAGTCTTTTCATAAGACAACCCTTCACTTATTTACAGTAGGGCGGCAGTTTTGCGTAGACTGGCAGTGTTCAGGTCGAGATCCGCAAGGGGAATGACCTCCACATTGGAAAACTGCTTACGCAGCGGTTCGAGAAAGTCTTTGGCGCTGCCGACAATGATGATGTTCGCGTTCTTCACACTGATTCGTCCACCGGCGAATTTCTGGATGTCGGCGGCCGTTACTGACTGAACGTTACCGACGTAATTATTAATCTCACCGAGGCTTAGCCCGTGGAGTGAGAGCGCCGCAATTTGCCCAACCAACCCTTCCGTCGTTTCCAGTGCCCGTCCGAAACCGCCAGTGAGCACAGCCTTGCGAGGTACCAGTTCGGCGGCCGCCACCGGCTCATTCGACAGTCGTCCCAGTTCGCCTATCAGAAGCGACGCAACGTCGGCACCCGAAGTATTCTTTGTCTGGGCCGAAGCCACAAATGGTCCGGCATCCCGGCGCGTGTCGAGTCGGCTACTGGCGCCGTAGCTCAGACCGCGCTTGATACGAATCTCCTGATTCAGGCGTCCCGAATAACCGGTTAGCACTGCGTTCGTCACGATGCCTCGAAAATAATCGGGATCGCTGCGACTAATCCCAGCCCGAGCGAGAACGACAGCCGCCTGTCCTGCGTCTGGCATGTCCACAACCACCACACGCTGCTTCTCATCAGGTTTAATCATCTTGCCAACCATAGCCCGTTTCGAAAGCGGCGTCAGGGGCTTTACCCAGTCACCAAAGACCCGTTCAGCGAGCGTGAACGCGTCCGCCGCCTTAATGTCGCCGCCAATGACGAGGACGGCATTGTCAGGCCGGTAAAACTGCGAATGCAACCCAACGATGTCAGTACGCTTAATACGAGCCAGCGACTCTGGTGTGCCAGAGAGCGGATGCCCGTAAGCCGCATCGCCGAACACTACGCGACCCGCAACGAGGCTGGCGAGCGCCCCGGGCTGCCTCAGCGTTACACTCAAACTGTCCAGATACTGCTGACGGATCCGTTCGATTTCTTCGTCCTTGAAAACTGGATTTCTAGAAATGTCGGCCAGGATGACCAGCGCGGCTTCAAGCCTTGAGGACATGACGTTGATTGAAGCTCGCGATGCGTCCCAAGCGGCACCCGAATCGATCGCTCCACCCAAAGCCTCGATCTGCTGCGCTATTTCCGGTGCGCTGCGAGTCTTCGTGCCCTTTGTCAAAAGGGATGCCGTCATGTCTGCCAGCCCGCTCAATTGTGGTGGATCGATCTCGCCACCGTTCTTAACCAACAACTGCGCCGAAACAAGTGGCACGTCGTGGTCTTCGATTGCGACTACGCGCAGGCCATTCTTCAAAGTTTTTTCGTCAGGCTTTGGAACGTTCACAGAACGCGGCGCGGCCGGTGGCGGCGGTGTCTCCTGTGCTACCGGCGCGCCCATCTGTTGGGCCTGAACAGTCAGTGACGGAAGAGCGAGTAACGCAATTAACGGGAGCCACGCGGCTCGTCCGTAAGAGTTTACAAAGTTTCTCATCGGCCTCCCCCTTTTTTGCCACTGCCCGTGTTTGTTTGGGGTTTTGCCGTCTCGGCCTGGTACGTAATCACCAATCGGTTATTGTCGCTAAAGTATTTTTTCATCACCCGCTGAACGTCGGCCGCGGTCACTGCCTGAAGCTTCTCAATTCCGCTGTTGACTCTAGTGGCATCACCAAGCAACACGGCGGCTCGCGCCAGAGCAAACGCTTTACCGTCGCTGGTTTCCCGTTCGCGAAGCTCGTTAGTAACGAGCTGATTCTTTGCCTTATCGAGTTCGGCGGCAGTTACCGGCGCGTCTTGTAGGCGCTTGAGTTCGGAAAGGAGCGATCGCTCGGCCTCCTCAGGTCTCTTTTCGCTTGCCAGAATTGCACCCAGAACAAAGAGTCCAAGGTCCTCACGCAAGTCGGCTTGCGCGAACGCTTCCTGAGCGATCTGCTGCTGGTAGACAAGCGACTGGTACAGTCTCGAGGATTCTCCGCTGGATAAGATAGATTCTGCGACTCGCAATGCGTAAGCATCACCCGCTTTGACCGCGGAGGTCAGATAAGTTAGGGCAATCGCCGGTAATGGCACGTTCGGCGCAGATTCGCTGATCCGCTTTTCAGTAACCCGTTCGGGCTCCTTGATGGTAACTCGGGGAAGTGGGCGATCGGGTCTAGCGACCCGCCCGAAATATTTGTCAACCCACGTGTCCAGTTGCTTCTGATCGAAGTCTCCCACAACCACCAGAGTGGCGTTATCCGGACGGTAGAAAGTAGAATGGAAAGAACGTACATCTTCCAAAGTGGCCGCATCAAGTTCTTCGATGCTGCCGATCCCGGGACGCCGATACGGATGCGCCGCAAAGGAATATTTTTCGATGGCATAGAAGAAGCGACCATACGGCGGGGCCAAAACTCGCGAGCGAAATTCCTCCTTGACTACATCGCGCTCCGACTTGAAGTTTTTGTCATCGACATTCAACGATCCCATTCGGTCAGCTTCTGCCCAGAGCAGAGTTTCCAGATAGTTTGAGGGCACTACTTCGTGGTAGTTGGTGAAGTCGTCCCAGGTAGAAGCATTGTTGAAACCGCCCACGTCCTCCGTCAAACGATCCATCATCTCATCTTTCATGTTCCTGGTGCCCTTGAAGAGCATGTGCTCGAACAGATGTGCAAAGCCACTGCGGCCCTCAGGATCGTCCTTTGAACCGACCTTGTACCAAACTTGGATGGCTACTGTTGGGCTTGAACGGTCTTCAGCAGTCAAAACCCGCAACCCGTTTGGCAACGTTCGGTCTCGATAGCTTAGCCGGGGCATCGTCACCTGAGCCAAGGAGTCAGCCGCCAAAGTGGCACACACCACTAATGAAATAAGTAGCGTTAAGAGAGGACTGGGATTCCGCTGCATTGTATATTGCTCCAATGATATGGACTTGTGGACAAAAGAAACTGGTCGGATTTTTGATGATTAACTCCGGGGCTGGTGTTGCTTTCACTGGGGGGCGTGGAAGCTTTAAGCGTGACCCTCTCCATCAGTCGAGGTCAAGCGGGTTGAGATAGGGTTTGTCCTTCTCTTTCTCGGCCCTCTTCATGGCTTCTTGAAACTTCTCCTCAAGAATTCGATCGCGGTCCTTCATCGAGTTAAGTTCCTGCGCGAAAATTTGTTCGCGTACCTGTTTTTGCTTATCCAGGCCTTTAACCATCTCGTCAAACGACGCCAGAGGCCTGGTCTTCTCCTCGTGGGAAATCAGTGCTCCCGTCTGGGCGTCAACCATTAATTTAGACTCGCAGCACGGGCAGAGAATTGTGAATCGTGACATATCTACCATGGATAGCTCCACTGTCGCGTACATCCCGCAAGCAGAATGAATTGCGGCTTCAGTATAACACCATGCAGGCGAAGACTTGAGCGCATTGCCCAGGTATCCGTTCGCTTTGAGGTTGTGGACCTTCGGGTCCCAGCATCAAAGACTACTTACATAGAAAGGGCAGCCACGAGTGACCGCCCCTTTTGGTACTGATCGCTGTTACTGAGCACTCTTATGGTGTTAGGGCATCTTTGATCGCTCTGCCGGTCTTTTTGGCTCCCGCGGCCGTTTTCTTGCCAACTGTTTTGGCTCCTTCTGCCGTCTTCTCTCTAACCGTCCTTGCCCCATCAGCGGTCTTCTCGCCTACTGTCTTGGCACCTTCAACGGTCGCATCGCCGACGTCTGCAGCCTTATCAGCTGTCCACCGGGCTGCGTCGGCAATTTTGTCCCCGGAAACTTCGAGTGCGTCGCCTACATCGTTGATTTCTTTTTCCTCACCACTCGGCGAGTAGGCACGCACCGTCCGTCGCCCATCGCGAGTGGTTACGACCACTCTGGAAACCCTCGGATTGTTCCGGAATACTCTTGTCTCAGTTTTCACGCCGCTGGCGTCAGTAGTCGTGGTAATGATATCAGACCCGTCGGGCGCGGTGCGTGTGGTGGGCGTGGCGGACGCATTCGCCGCGTTCGCATTGGAGTTGGTTGTCTGGTCCGTCGTGCAACCCGCCCCGACTAGCGCCAGGACCGAAACCGCCATTACCGTAAGAAGCTGCTTGCTCACGTGTCGTTTCCTCCCAATCATTTAATCTAAATCACTCGAATAGCCAGACTTTTGAGTCTCTTTCTGGGCAATAAACGTGCCAACAATGTCCAATTTTAACTACTGCTCTTGGCCACGTCCTATAGCTAAACCGACTAACAAATCCGGATAAAAGCATACGCCGCACTTTCATCAGCGATTGCTATTAGTACGGAAAAAATCAAGGGGGATGCTGGTCATGCCCCTTCACAACACGACCTTGGCGGGTTATTAGACTAATTCGCACGTTGACTTTTCATTCACGCAGAGGCTCTCAAACTGAGCCCTCTACTTTCAAAGCAGGTTCTATTGACTTTCACCTGAAATCCGACGCAAGATCTCAGCACAAGAGAAAATCCGCCAGCGGCGTCCCAGTGCTTCAGGTCAGTGCACCTGCGACCGCCGCAAGTCGGGCGGGCCGGTGATGACAGACCGGATTGAGGTGGCGGGCCTACTCGCAAAACAGTTTGAGTTAACCTCTCGATAATGGGTGACCCCGGCACAGCGAACTGAAGGACCAGAACATGCTGACCTTAGGCGGGGATCGAGTCAACTATGAAGTCTTCGCTTTTGCTTCGTGGGTTCCGTCGAGTACCGTGTTAGAGTTTGTTGAGGCAGCCGGCATATCCAATTAATTGTGAACCGCCGACAAGGCCTGTCGCCACCGGCTGGAACTCTACCGGCTGAAACCTATTCGCGAGTTGTGTCGAAAATCCAGGAGCTCACAGGGCTTTTTCCAAAACATTCGGAAGTAAGTCGCCTTAGCTCAAGACAGTCATCAAAAATTCGTCGAAGAAAAGGATAAATCGGGCGTGTCAACAAGTTGGATAATAGTCGGCGTCCTCGTGTTTCTCTTCATCATCGTCGCCGTGATAGTGATTGCCGTCGTCACCTTCTTACTCATGCGCCGACGGGGAACAACGCACCCCAAACCGCTCCCGGGCGCGGACATGTCAGCAGTTCCCATAGGAGGAGCCGCCCTGGCGAGCACGCCTGAATCAGAACCGCAGCGGCCCACGCCATTGCCTTCGTATGCCGATTCCCCTACCCCGAGTCGACCCAGTTCTCCACCCCCTGCTGCTCATCCAGCCTTGGGGGACGATGACCGATTAGCCACCATTGATCCTTCTCGGACCGTGGCCATTACCCCAGAAAAAGATGTCGCTCCTATCAACTACGGCTCAATAAGGTTTGTCTCAGGGCTACTGGCAGGACAAGAGTTTGACATCACTCCACGCGGATCGTGCATCGGTCGCGACTCTACACTTTCTGAAATCGTGATCACAGACCCTCGTATTTCAAAGCGCCACGTTTGGATCGGCGTCAAAGACGGACGCGTGATCATTGCCGATCAGAACTCTCGTAATGGAACCTTCGTCAATGATCCAAAATCGCAACGAGTGACAGAGACTCCGCTCAGTCAGGGAGACACGGTGATCCTGGGCGAGTCTGACGTGGCCCGATTCGAGTATCAAAAGTGATCTAGCCCGCGAGAATCTGTGCTTTCGCTATCTGCTCAAGGTAGTCGCTGAGACCCTGGTGACCACCATAGGCGGCCCAGTCGGCGGGTGAATTGTTAACCTTGAAGTCTTTTATCTTTGAGTTGGGATCGTAAGCGGTCCTCAATAAGCAGAGTTCCTGTCCACTTCAAAAGGTCCTGACGTTGTTTACTACACCTGCAAGAGTGCCGTGGCAATTTACGGAGGCCCGGCAGTAGTGTGGGCGCTCTGAGATCCATAAGAGATTTGGCTGATCTTTTTGCGTAAATCCGTAAATCGTAGACGGTAGACCGAAAGTTGCCCAGTTTGGATCTGACGAGCCGTTCCACAGAACGGCTCGATCAAGTTGCTTGATAAAAAGAAAAACTACGTTCTTGATGGGTCAATTGAAGGGAAATCTCTAAAGACTCAGGCCCGCAAACTCCTGCCTTTAATGAGTCGGTATACGGCGAGCAAGATGATGGCTCCAATGACCGCCAGCACCAAGCTCATTAAAAACCCCGGTTCACTCAAATCACCTGTGGAATCAACCGCCCGTCCGTAACCCAGGGCGCGGCCAATAAAGCCCCCGATGACAGAGCCTACGATTCCTAATAGCGTCGTAATAAGCGCCCCGCCCGGATCTTTCCCCGGCATAATGGCTTTGGCGATTAAACCGGCAATCAACCCCAATATTATCCAGACCAAAATTCCTAGCATTTGACATTCTCCTTCGTCATGTTATTTCCGCCTTAATTCATGGTGGACTATATATCTCTTTGCTGAAACAATCTATTGACTGTTTATGCAATTGAAGGGCCACCGGGCACGCGAGCGACCAGACACAGACATACTTCGCCAGGGGGCTGGGGAATCGTTATGCTTGGAGGGCCAAAAAACCAAAGCCACTAAAGCGACCTCGCTGAGGTATGACGCGCTGACACAGGGGCCACGGCTTGGCCACCCAGTCACGCAAGCATCAAGTACGAGAAACATACACGAAGTTCAAATCTCAGTTATCCAGTAAACGACCAAGCCAATATTCGTTCGAGCCTCTCTTGCATTCGCTTCTATTCTAAAACTCGCAGACTGAACCATAAGGCCTCCTTAAAGAGCTTTGGCTAAAGTGTGTCCGACCCAAACCAATAGCACCCCGCCGAGATTGGAAGCTGTGACATTCAGAGCGGCTAGAGCGTATTCACCCTCTTGCAGCAGGGTGAAGGTCTGTAGGCCGAACGAAGAAAATGTGGTGAACCCACCTAAGAGGCCGATCATGACTACTGTCCGCACCGTTGGATTCACGAGGAAGCGTTCCTGTAGGAGGTAGAAAAGCAGTCCTACGAGAAAACAACCCACTAAGTTGACGACAAGCGTGCCAAAGGGAAACGTCTCGCCTCGTCTCGCAACGACGCCGGACATCCAGTATCTCCCCACTGTGCCAATGAAACCTGCCAAACCAATCAGAAGTAATTTCACAATTATTCTCCCCTCAGGCAAAACTCCTAACGCAGCAAGAAGTGCGAATTTCTGATAAATTCTCTCCACTTACGTCGATTGCTGATGCATTTCAACCTGAAGCCAGTTAGGACCGGCGTTTAGCACTCTGACAAACTCGTTTCATAATGTCCTAACCGTTCCAAAGGCTTACCTGAGAGATAGAAATTAGAAATCAGAGAGATTTGTTAGCCTGGCGTTTGGCAAGTCAGCTAGAATCAGGGCGCCAGCAGTCAGTCAAAATAGCAAAGATCCAAGACGGCTCTATGGTCTCGCCTCTTCCACCAGGCACAAAACTCGGCCGCTACGAAATCCGCTCGAAGATTGGCGCGGGCGGGATGGGGGAGGTTTATCTCGCGCAAGATGCCAGGCTTGAACGCACTGTAGCTCTTAAAATTCTACCTGCCAAGGTAGCAGCTGATCGACAGCGGATGCAGCGCTTTATTCAAGAAGCAAGAGCCGCATCAGGATTGAATCACCCGAACATCCTCACGATTCACGAAATCGAGCAAATAAACTCAACGCACCTCATTGCCACCGAGTTTATCAATGGTAAAACACTACGCAGCACCTGAACGTGAAGCTTATGAGAGCGCCTGAGGTGCTGGATATTGGCGTGCATATTACATGGTGTGCCTTGGATACTCGTCTTCAGAACCAGCCAAGGTAAAACCAAGGAAATCAACAAGCGGCTTTTGATATTAGGTTTGAGGTGAAAGATTCACTTTTCGATATGACCGTCTTAACCGAGCGCTCGAGCTAATCGCTCGGCTGCCACATGTTCTTTACTCGTTGGTCCATCTCAGGGTGGTTATTGATTCTGGTCTGCCTCAGTGCGGCTGCTCCGGCGGAGGCGCAGTACCGCTTCGATCACTGGACGGCGGACAACGGCTTGCCGCAAAACTCCGTGCGCGACATCGTGCAGCCGCAGGATGGCTACCTGTGGTTTACGACCTTTGACGGTCTGGTGCGCTTTGACGGCGTGCGCTTCACCGTCTTCAACAAGAGCAATTCGCCGGGCATCGCCAGTAACCGGTTCGTCAATCTGTTTGAAGACCGCTTTGGCGATCTGTGGGCAGGGATGGAAACCGGCGAGGTTGTGCGGCTGCATAACGGACGCTTTACGACTTACACCCAGACGCAGGGTTTGCCGGGTGATCTCCTCCCCAGGGTGGCTGACGACGGACAGGGGAACGTGGCCATTTATTACGCGCAATACAGTATTGACGACCAGAGAAAGGTTTACACCAGCATCTCGTTGCGTGTCTATCGTTGGTCAGAGGACCGGTTCCAGCCTGCGGAGGAACTGAGTTTCACGTTCTCAGGGCCGTCGGTGTTGGCTGAGGAAGCTAATAGAGTGACAGTTAATAGAGTATTCGAAGGGGATTACTGGCTCTCCACGCCTCTACGGGTGATTCACTTACTGAAAGGCGGCGGGACTCAGGTTTATAGCGAGCGGAATGGTTTGCCCGGCACGCAGCCTGGATTGATTTGGGGGAAGCAGCGTCCCATGCAAGCGGTCTCGCGTGACGCGGCGGGCCGTCTTTGGCTGACCGAGCTGAAATTAGGGCAAAGCCAGCTCTTGAGCCTGCAAACACCGGAAGGGTTTGATGTCTTCGGCGGCTATGCCGACAACGAAGGGAATTATTGGTTCAGCACCAACGGCAGCGGGTTGTTCCGTGCCCGCCGTCAAACGGTCACGCCATATGGGAAAGCGCAGGGGCTGAACTTCAGTGAAATCTATCCGCTGGTCGAAAGTCGCGACGGCTCACTCTGGATCGGCGCGTATGGAGAGGGTGTGTTCAGATTCAAGGACGGCGCCTTCACGCAATACCCCGCCCCTAAAAACAGAGACCTCGATTCATTTGGCGGGTACGTGTCCTCACTGTATGAGGACCG
>JACCSP010000101.1 GCA_013812905.1 Pyrinomonadaceae bacterium | reverse complement strand
ATGCAGCGGCCTCAGCTCGAGGTAAAGCCATCGTGAATCTGATTAGCATTCCATCCGACCGTAAGCTGGCCGGCGTAGTGCCGGTGCGAGAGTTTTCCGCCGGACGCCATGTGTTGATGGTGACGCGGAAAGGGGTAATCAAGAAAACCTCGCTCGACAATTTTCAGAACATCCGCGCGAATGGGATCATCGCGATTAATGTCGATGAAGGGGATGAGTTGCTCGACGTTGTGTTGACTGATGGGACCAAGCGAATTTTTATTGCTACTCACAACGGCCAGGCTATTCGCTTTGATGAAAAGAAAGTCAGGCCCATGGGCCGAGCGACACGCGGTGTGCGGGGCATCGATTTGCGTCCGGATGACTATGTAGTCTCTGTCTGCCCAGTCTCTGCCGAGGATACCGAGAGAATGTTGTCTGTGTCTGAGCTGGGTTACGGCAAGCAGACTCCCATTACCACCTACCGGTTGCAGTCGCGGGGCGGCAAGGGCGTCATCAACATGAAGACGACTGAAAAGACTGGCAAGGTGGTGGCCGTTTTCCCGGTTGAGGACGACTCGGAGATCATGATTATTACGCAGCAGGCCAAGCTGATCCGCATTGAAGCGAACCAGATTCGCAAGACCGGACGCAGTGCCCAAGGTGTGCGCCTGATTAAGACTGACGCGGGCGACATGGTTACCAGCGCTTCGCTGGTAGAGGCAGCAGAGGAGGAGTTTGAGGAGACGCCCGCGAGTTGAGAGGTGGGGCAGGAGCACTAAGAAGCATTTTCCATTTTGTCATTTTGACATTTTTCATGTTTTTTCATCACCGCTGTCCCAACTTTAATCGGCTCGCTGTCTCTATCTTGTTGCATTTGATCGACTTAAGGCTGATGCATGTTGGAATCGATTTCAATTCCCCAGCTCGGTGCTGCGGTAGCGGTGGGTCCTGAGTAGCGACTCGCTCACGCGGCGGTCTCTTACCTCAGTTACCAAAATTCCCTAGTCGAGCGGTATGACCGCATCGCCTTCGACCCAAACCTCACCATCCTCAAAGACCTCTTTCTTCCAAATTGGCACAGTCCGTTTTAATTCCCAGATTGCCCATTCGCAGGCTTTAAATGCGACGCGGCGGTGAGGCGCACTCACGGCTATAACCACACTGGTCTCCCCGATTTCCAGTCTGCCGGTTCGGTGAACGATCCCGACATGGGCGATCTCAAAACGGTCGTGGGCTTCTCGGCCGAGCCGCTGCATCTCGCGTAAGGCCATTGAGGGATAAGCTTCGTATACCAGATGCAGAGTTCTCTTACCCTTGGTCCATTCTCGTGCATAACCATCGAGCGTGACCGTTGCACCGCATTCGGCCAGCACAACTCTGCGCGCAACCGCTCCGACATCGATTGGCCCGGCGGTCAATTCAAAAAAATCGTAACTATTCCAATCTCCCAATGTTGTTTGGAACGTTGAGTCGGCCGAGGCACCACTGTGGCGAGTATGGCACCCCAGCCGAGCTGTTCGGCCGGAGACCTCGCGTTTCTCCGCCGTGGACCCCGCTCCGCCCGCGGCAGCAGTGTTCGCGCCATTTTGTCTTTCCATATCCCCTTGTCCTTGCGCCTTCTCGACGACAAAAGCGCATCCGTAGACAAATCCTAATCACCTTCGGGGTGTCGGCTTTCCGGTCATGGGCACAAAGGCCACCGGGATCGTCCGCCGTTCAATTACTCCTGCTTCAGTCTTAGTGATTATCACCATCTGCTGAAAGCTCGAGCCAACCGGGATCACCATCTTGCCCTTCACCGCTAGTTGCTCAACCAGCGCTTGCGGAACTTGATCTGGCGCAGCCGTGACGACGATGGCATCGAAAGGTGCGTGTTCGGGCCATCCTGCATAGCCGTTTCCAGTTTTCACCTCGACGTTCTTATAACCCAACTCCCGGAGCAGGGCGCGCGCACTGTCGGCCAACTCAGGTATGATCTCGATGGTGTAAACTTGTTTTGCGACCTCAGCCAGCACCGCGGCCTGGTATCCCGAACCAGTACCGATCTCCAATACCTTTTCGCCTGACGCGATTTCCGCGGCCTCCGTCATGTAGCCTACTATGAAAGGCTGTGAGATCGTCTGATCCTGGCCAATTGGTAGTGGACGATTCTGGTATGCGAGATGGCGGTACAAAGGAGGCACAAACCTGTGACGAGGAACTTTCAGAAGCGCATCCAGCACTCCCTGGCTGCGGATCCCTTCGGAGCTTAGCTGCTGGACCAATTGGCGTCTTTGTTTTGCGTATTCTTCATTGGAGACATGCTGGCTAGTGGATAGCTCTGAAACAGACGGAGGCCCACAGCCGGGCAGAGGCAGCAGTAGCAGACCGACTACCAGCCAGGTTGCGTGGTTAATTATGGGTGTCCACCTAATCAGCAAGATAGCTACTCTGTGGCGCAATCCGCCAACCGGAAAGTGGGTTGGTATCGATTCAGCTGCGCTTGATCGCCGGTCGCTGGGAGTATTGTGCAAGCCAGAATACCGGGATACCCATTAGTAGGACCAGAATGCCGACCAGCGCTCCAATGCCAACGAAAACAGTTTTGTCTCCCTCACCCAGCCTGCGAGATGCCTCGAACACGTAGACAATACTTGCTTGCAACATGTAAAGGCAACTAATACAAAATGCCAGGGGCAGCAGCGGGTACAGTGGTGTACGAAACGGCCGCACGACGTCTGGTTCTTTCACTCGCAGCACGATCAAAGAAAGCCCAACCATAAAAAAGAAAAACCAAAAGACTGGCGCCGTATACTCAATCATGGTAGCAAAACCCTCCCGCGTCAGAGTCCCGATCAGTACTAAACCCAGTGCGAACGCGCCCTGAACTAACAAAGCGTTAGTTGGAGTGTTGCCTGACTTTTGCCATCGCCCCAGGAAGCCAAACAGAGGAAAGTCACGGCCGAAGGCGTAATTGGTGCGCGCGCCAGTGAACACTGTAGCGTTGGCGGAAGTAATTGCGGAAATGGCAACCAGTAAGGTGACAAACAGCGCGCCGCGGTCGCCCACCGCCCGCTTCATCAGATCGGTGGCGACAGCCTCAGAACTGGCCACTCCACTCAAACCGAGTCCGCGCAAATACGCCCAGTTAACCAGTAGGTAAAGACCGGTGACGATAGCTATGCTTAAAAGCAGCGCGCGCGCTACGTCACGCCGGTCGGTTGTTTCTCCAGAAATGTAAGCCGCCTCATTCCAGCCACCGTAAGTCAAAAGCACAAAGACCATCGCCAGACCAATTGAACCGACCGAGCTCTGCACCGGCGCCGATTGAGGCGCACCGGAAGGTGAGTCGATCAAAAACAACCCGGCAATTATGATCAGGAGCAAGCTAAACACCTCTACCCCGGTCAGGTAGTTTTGTGTACGGGTGCCTTGATGCACACCCAGAACATTGAGCCCCGTCAAAACCACCACCAGCAATGCCGCGTAAATTGACGGGGAATTCTCTCCCAGACGCAACAACTGCGAGGCATAGTCGCCAAACACGAACGAGAGCAATGCCACGGAACCCGTTTGAATTACAGTCACCCGCGACCAAACGAACAAGAAAGAGAGTGGTCTGCCGTACGCTCTTCTGAGATAGTAATAGTCGCCGCCGGTATGCGGATAAGTGGCGGTAAGCTCGGCATAACAAAGGGCGCCAATCAATGAGATGATTCCACCGGCAAGCCAGAGCAGCAGCGCATTGGTCTCCGTTGTGACGTTGGCGGCAACTAGGGAAGGCGTACGAAATACTCCGGCCCCAACCACGATGCCAACGATCATGGCGACCGCATCCTTCAAAGAAAGCGTCGGAACAAGGTCCACCACCTCGTCCGGCTTTGTTGCGGTGCTCTTCACTGCCATGAATCGAAAGGGTATCGGGTCAGTTTGATTCAGGGAGTTTAAAATTCAACCTTCAGGTTGCCGTTTCGTGACCACAAACTAAAGTTTGAACTCTAAACTGCCCCTACCATCGAAAGACCTCAGTTGACGAAATTGTACGAAAACTGCCCCGGAAGGTTAAGGCCGTGCTCGACAATTATTGTTTGGTAGTCTTCGTCTCCGGAATGATCCAAAAGTAAATTTTTCGGTCACCGTCAACGGTCTCTGCCTTGTCAGGCTTCCAATCGCCCATGTCAAAAGCGTGGGAGACGACGCGGGTACCCGGCTTCAACTGGCTCAGGAGTATTGGACGCAGCTTGAGATTAATCTCCGGCAGTAGGTAAAGTGTGACTACGGATGCTTCTTTAAAGTCAGTCTGAAAAAGATCCTGTTCGATGAACTTGACGCGGTCGCTGACCCCGGCCTGTTTGGCATTGGCGTTCGCTTCCTTTATTCGATCCGGATCAATATCAACGCCAACGCCGCGCGCCCCGTATTTCTTGGCAGCAGTGATAATGATGCGCCCGTCACCGCAACCCAGGTCATACAGTACGTCATCTTTGTTCACTGCGGCCATATTAAGCATCGCATCAACGACCGTTTGTGGTGTGGGAACATACGGCACATCGAGCTTCTTCTCTTGTTGATCTTGTCCATGAGCGACTGCGAGTAAGCTTGCGAAAACAAGTGTCAGAAAGAACATACAGCTCTTCTGGTTTGGCATTTCTGTTCTCTCCTTAGAGTTCTTCAGCGTTGGCATTTTCAGAACTTCGTCGGTACCGTGGGCACCCAGTTTGCGAAAGCCCGCACAGTACGTTCCAGCTTTGGTTGGGAAAAACGAACGGGGAGAAGTGGAGACTATACCAACCTACTCTCTCAGCGACAAGTTTTAGATAAGAGCGAATGCGAGCGCGATATAGTCCATCCTTGGGCCACGCTGCGTGGTCTGATTTGACCAAGAAGGCTGGCTTGTCGGTTGGCCTCATTTCATTTTTAGAGAAGACGCCGGAACCTTCGGTAGAGCTGGCGCAGAAGAATTGATCGTGTCTTTCTTAGTACCTTCGAGTATTTCCTCGCACTTGCCACCCCGCGAGCGTGGCACGGACAAACTTGACGCATGAGTCCTAAAATATTTCGCGAGTCGGGCTTTCGGTTCTTCTTCTTTTCCCGCGAAGAGACGAGAATGAGGTTCATGTCCATGGGAGCAACGGTGAAGCCAAGTTCTGGCTTGAAGCTGAGATTGACTTGCCAGATAATTATGGTCTGAGGAGCGGAGAGCTTTCGACCGTTCGGGAACTTATTGAAGAACACCAGGATGAAATCAAAAACGAATGGATTAGGCACTTTGGAGGTTGAAGTGACTCCATCTCGAAGCAGGCTTCTGGCTATTGCCTGGGTGGCTTGAGTCGTTTCTTCCTTTTAAGAACTTTCCCTGGTTCAAGAACCCATCTGTATCAGCAATTTTGAGTGTGGAATTACCCACCCGCACCATTTGTATTGGCCGGATCTTGACATCGGTTTAGCGGTGGAATCCATTGAACAACCTGCACGATTTCTTCTCGTAGCACGATCCAACACCTAGATTAATCTTCTCCTCAGAAGATCCAGTGCCGCCTGGGACGCCCGCCAGCGGATTAGGTGACGATCACCTGGAAACATCAACTTGCGATGTTCGGTTTTAACTTCGCTGGCGAGCGCGATGTAGACTAGCCCTACAGGCTTCTCCTCGGTTCCTCCCCCGGGACCCGCAATTCCGGTGACCGCAAGGCCAAAGTCTGTTCCCGCCCGTTTACGAATTCCTTCGGCCATCGCTTCAGCTACCGGCGCGCTCACTGCTCCATGCTCGAGCAACAGCCCCGGTTTGACGCCGATCGTTTTTGTCTTCGACTCGTTTGAATAAGCGACCACGCCTTCGATGAAATAGCGAGATGAGCCGGCAACCTCTGTCAGGCGTTCCGCGATTAGACCACCAGTACAACTTTCAGCGACCGCAATGGTGTAGCGTCCGATTGATAATCGCAGACCTACTATCTCCTCCATTTGTTCTCCTCGAAACGCGAAGATGGAGTGGCCCAACTCCGATTCAAGTTCGGCGGACACTTTGTCCAACAGGGTCTCAGCCTCTGCTTCCGTCCGACCTCGTGCCGTAAGCTGAACTTCAATTTCACTTTTGTTGAACAGAATTGTGGTCTGGGGATTGGTATATCGAGTGTAAATAGGTGCGATCCTCTCGTCGACGGCTGACTCTCCCATTCCGGCTACGCGCAACACGCGCCGGACCACGCGCAAATGTCCTGCCTTTGACTCGAGCTTCGGCTGCACATGATTCTCGAACATCGGCCGCATTTCCCTGGGTGGACCTGGTAACAGTGCGATTGATGTGCCGTAATGCTCAATGAACAGCCCCGGTGCTGAGCCATTCGGATTCTCAAGTACTTCCGCGCCGTCAATTACCATTGCCTGCCGAGAATTGCGTTCGGGCATCGGGAGCCCAAAACTCAGGAAACGCTCCCGAATCTCTTCCAGGAGCGACTCATCAAGAAATAGTCTTCGACCCAGAGCCCGCGCCGCCACCTTGCGGGTGATGTCGTCTTCGGTTGGTCCCAACCCGCCGGTGGTGATTACCACTCGAGATCGCTTAACTGCGTCTCTGATGGTTTCCTCCAGACGAGAATCATCATCGCCGACAATTGTTTTCAACCTCACTTCAATGCCGAAGCTATTGAGTTTTTCAGTGAGCCAGAGGCTATTCGTGTCTGTCCTATCGGGGGCCAACAACTCCGAACCGATCGCAATGATTTCAGCTGTAAGAGTCGGTGCAAGCAAGAGTGACGGGTGTACCAAACAAGACTGGGATCAGTTTTTCTCAATTCAGGAAATGACCCACTAAATCACGGATAGACACAAAAATTTGCTTTAGTATTTTTCGTGTGACTTTCGTGGATCGTTCCCTCTTCGGATTTAGAGGTCGCATAAGCGAATCGAATCAAGCAAGCCGGCGAAGGATCGCTTCGCCAGCCTGTTTCGTGGAAAGGGCACCGCCGAGATCCTGCGTGGTCTCGTTCGCTGAAACTGCGCCGCGGACGGCATCTTCAATCGCTTTCCCGGCGGCTGGATAGCCAAGGTACTCTACCATCATCGCTGAAGTGAGTATCGCTCCGATCGGGTTCGCAACGCCTTTACCTGCGAGCGGCGGCGCACTTCCGTGCACTGGTTCAAATAACGAAACTCGTCCGGGATGAATGTTCCCGGAAGCAGCCAACCCCAACCCACCCTGAATCGCCGCGCCCAGGTCTGTCAGTATGTCGCCGAAAAGATTGTTGCTAACGATTACGTCATACTGAGCGGGATCCAGCACCATGAACATGGCCATCGCATCCGCGTACTGGTGGTTGGCGTCAATCTTGGGATACCCGGCCGCAACTTCCTTAAAGACTCTTTGCCACAGATCGCCGCCGAATCGCTGGACGTTCGACTTATCGGCCATAGTGATGCGCTTCCGGCCTTGAGCGCGCGCATACTCGAACGCGGCGAGGATAATTCGTTCCACTCCGCGACGAGTGTTTAGTTCCTCCTGAGTTGCAATCTCGTCACCTGTTCCCTTTTTAAGAAAACCGCCGGCTCCGCAATAAGCACCCTCGGTGTTCTCGCGGAAGACGACGAAATCAATCTCTTCAATTGTGCGGTTCTTGAGGGGGGTCAGGCGTGCATCAAGCAAACGGACAGGGCGTAAATTGATGTAGAGATCCAGACCACGCCTCATCCCCAACAGGATTTCTTCCGCATGTTGATTAGAAGCAACCCTAGGATCACCAAAGGCGCCCGCAAGAATTGCCTGAAACTCTTCGGAGAGCATCTGCAGCGCGCCGGCAGGTAAGCCCACACCTTCTTTGAGAAACTTTTCCGCGCCCCAATCGAAGTGTACTAATTCAAGCTGGACGTCGTGCGAGGCTCGCAAGGCCTCGATCGTACGGACGGCTTCAGCAATCACCTCAGGTCCAATTCCGTCCCCTGGAATTACAGCTACTCTCTTCATCTGAATCAATGAGCCCGGTCAAGTTGTGGATGCGGTCCATACCGCTCACCCTACAGAACCGGGACGCGGTAGCGTCCGGGCTGGGTGCGGCGTTGGTCCTTGTAGACCTCTGAATTCTTTGGTAGACCCTAGCGAGCCTGCACCTGACGCTACCGCCACTCGGTTTCTTACTTGCCTAGCACCCAAGTGGTTGCTCCATCCTGCACCACCACTCACTTTTCATTTGTTCCGCAGTCAGGTGTTCACCAGTTACAGGCATTCCCTGGCTATCGAGTCTTACTCAAGAGACGTTGCTCAACTCGAAGCAGGCTTGCCACCACAACATCGCCCACAATCTTCATGCTGCGCGCGGATACCTTGTCTAGTGTGTCGTCCGGCTTGTGCCAGTAGGGGTAGCTGTTGAGCTGAATGATATCAACAGCATCTATCCCGGCCCTCAGAAAAGGCTCGTGGTCATCGCCGCCGACTCCTTCGGGACGCTCCACAAATACCGAGCTATGTCCTAGATCGCGAGCAGTTTGCCAGATGATGTCCTGCAGCCATTTCGTGCTCATCGTATCGCGGCCCAGTTCGAGATCCCTGTATCCCATCATGTCCAGAAGAATAAGCGCGCGCACCCTATCTAACTGGTTCTTGTTTTGTAGCTCGGAGACATAGTGTCGGCTGCCGTAGGTGTTATCGGGCTCGCCTGGTTTTCCGCAATCGTCCCAGCCCTCGCAGAAGGATTCCTCACCGTCAAAGAATACGAGCCAGTAGGTAAACTTCCGTTTCCAGCCATTACTCGACAGCACACGTCCAAGCTCAATCAGAGTTCCCACCGAAGCGCCGGGATCATTTGCGCCGACGAAATGCATGTCCTTATAGAACTTTGTCTCGTAATGGCTGCTCAGAATAACTACGTCTTTGGATTCGCCGGGAATTTCCGCCGTGATATTGATCATCTTTTTTTCACCCACGGGCGTGGACGCGGCGAATTCGTTTGTCCAAACAGTTAGACCATAGGACTCCAACTCCCTGACGATGTGCTCACGCGTTTTCTCCAGCTCTGATGAGCCGGGCGGGCGTGGTCCAAACTCTACCTGCTTGCGCACGTGCTCCATAGCGCGCTCGCCGTTAAAGGCCACGGCGCCGGGTATGACTGCAGACACATTGGATGGGCGCGTGGAGACCCCGACGTTTCCACCATCGGGCGGAGCGCTCCTGGGACAGGCTATAAAAAGCAGAGGCCCTAACAGGCATAAGGTTGTGGGACCAAGCCGCTCTATTAAAGATTTCCTTTTCAGGTTGCTCAGGTTCTTCATCCCTTTGGACATTGAATGACGGACGGTAGTCGATAGTTGCTTTCCAATAACTATCTCGTTGATTTGGCAGTCGCTGAAAGGATCCGTTCGTGATGCGTTTGCCGTTGTTTTTCCTGATCACGTTTCGCCCGGCGACAATCGGCGCAGATGCCAATGATCCTAAGTAGATGTTGCTCCACCTGAAATTTGTGTTTTGCCGCCATAGCATCCTGAATGGCTTCGAGTTCAGCCGAGTAAAACTCAATGATCTTGCCACAGTTAGAACAGATCATGTGGTCATGGTGTTGGTGTTTATAGTTATGTTCGTAATGGGTCAAACCATCACCGAAGCGCACTTCGCGCGCCAGACCGGCTTCGACCAGCAGTTTTAGAGTGCGGTAGACAGTGGTTTGACCAACGGAGGAGTCTTCCTTGTGCACCAGACGGTAGAGATCTTCGCTTGACAGGTGTTCTTCTGTGCGCAGAAAGACATCCAGGATTAGGTCGCGTTGGGCCGTGCGTTTGAGGCCCTTCTTCTGGATGTGTGTTAGGAATACTTCCTGTTCTTCAGACATGATCCTCGCTGGCGTTCAGGTTGGCACTTCTCAGGCTTGCTTCTTAATCTTACCATTCTCGTGATCACTATTGTAGGCTGTCACTCGGTGGCACCGCGGCATCGCGACCCGGCCTTCCCAAAGCGGCCGTGCACCCATCCCAATCGATACTGGTTTCATTGAAATCCGGAAGTCTGAGTTCAACCTTTAGTTGTGGCTGAGCGGTGCCGCAAGGCTAGAGCGTGAACTCAAACTGAAGGAGGACCCAACGCATCGATCCGAACGCATCGATTGGGACGTTCACTATTTGCCATGTTATCTTT
>JACCSP010000080.1 GCA_013812905.1 Pyrinomonadaceae bacterium | reverse complement strand
ATCTCCAAGCGGCCAATGTGCTAGTTAACTACGACTTACCATGGAATCCGATGATCGTCGAACAGCGAATCGGACGTGTTCAGCGGTTAGCTTCGGAACACGCGCATGTAGCTATTTTCAACATTACTTTGCTCGGCACGTTTGAGGAATATATCGTCGGCCGCTTAATGGAAAAACTCCAAATGGCCGCTCATGCGATCGGCGATATCGACGCACTCCTCGATGCAGCAGGTGTCGGCGGTGAAGACCTGAGGTTTGATGAACAAATTCGTCAACTCGTGGTTGCCGCTCTCGCGGGCAAAGATGTTGAAGCAGCAACGCGACAAGCCGAGGAAAGTATCGACAAGGCTAGAGGAGAGCTAGAGCGTGAAGAAGCAAAGATTAATTCTCTATTGGGTGGGATGGACGGGTACGAATATGTAGGTCCTCGCGCTCCTACGCTTCCAGAACCAACACGATCAATGCACCCAAGAAATTTCACACTCCAAGCCCTTCAGATGTTGGGTGCCAAAATCTCCCAGCAAGAACCTGATCTCTTCTTGATTCAGGAAAATGGTGGACGTGAATATATTCGTTTTGGAGAGCAAGCCGATGCACCGCGAAGCACGCACTATGCACCTGGCACCCCTGCCTTTTCGCGTCTGGTTGACCGAATAATTGCGACTGGGATTCATGAAGTTGAGGATGTCGATGAGGAACCTGCTAAAGAAGGACGGGCGGTCGCAGATCAAACCGGCTGATGCGCTGCTGTATCTCGTGTACAGTTTGCTTCACTTGCATCATGTCGCTCTCGCTAAGATAAGCGGCGAGTTCAACAAGAAACTGCTCGACCGGGGGATTATGCGTCTGTAGCAGCGTCGCCACGTCGTTCTCGTAAAGACCGACGCGCGTAAAGCTCCCTTGCCGGTATAGCGATGGCAGCGAATAGAGCTTGAGCAAAATCAGGCCCTCGACAGTTGCGCAAGGAATATCCTGCTCTACAAATTGCCGAGTAGTTGTGTACCGCTTGCGCACTTCATCGAACAGCGGGTTGCTGGTAAGAAGGAGGTCGACCTTTAACTCGCCGAACCTGCCGCGGACAAAATCTTTATCTTTAGTTTCGACGGTTAATTCAGGAACGTGCTCAAGCGAAGCCAAAGCCATAATAAGATCGATGTCTTCAGTGTTGCGGCCATCAACGTATTGAAGCAAAGCTATGCCTCCCACCAGGACGTATTCGATTTGACGCTCATGAAGTAGAGCGAAGAAATGGGCGACTGTCTCGATAAGCGAGTCTGCATTCACTTGGCTTTTCTGTTGATTTTCAGTCTTAAATACGACTGCATTGCGAATCACCTCGCCGATGTGCACTTTGGGAAGAAGGTCTGTTGTACTCATACTGTATTCGCTACTGAGTTTAGCGTAGAGGCGACGGAATTACTATCAGATCATGATCAATTCGATCAATTCTATGTCTTCGTGTTCCGGCCCTCGATTTATTGCATCTTTTACGTTTGAGTTTCGTCGTGATTTCATTTAGCTTAGCTATCCCTCGAGTTCTTCAACTTGCTAAGAAAGCAGTAGCTGTTTAGCCGCAACCGAATAATCAAGGAAGGCCGATCTAAGATGGCTGCCCCTAAAGACAAACAGTTTCTCTTCGACTGGCCGAACAGTTTCTCTTCGACTGGCCGCAAGATACGGAAGCCAGTCCGGACAAGGAGGATGTCGCGTCTGTCGAACTTAACCGTGAAGCCGAAAGTCGGTTGCGGGCCGCGACAGCAGAACTTGCTGAAGCCCCGACCGATCCCGAGCTGTTGTTGAACACGGCTCTGGCGGCGCTGCTGGAGGAACAACCCGAGCTGAGCCTTCGCTATCAGCATCGGTTCTCAAAGCGATATGCGGCAATGGTGGCCGAGGACCAGTTGTTGCGGGCCGTCGCGCTGGCGCAACAAGGCCGCTGGCCGCAAGCCGCTCAAGTCGTGAAGCAACACGGCGCCGCCGAACTACTTGGCTCAATCTGGTGGTACTTGCCCGGTGACTGGACGCTGACGACTTGGTTCCGCCGTTGGCTCAAGAAAATCGAAGCGGAGCAGCGAAGGAGAGACGGTGAGCTTCGCGCAAAGACACCAACTCCGCAACTCAAGAAAGAACAGCGCTCAGCAAAGCAAACAGTACCTTCCTCGATCAAGCAAACGGAGCAGTCGGCCAAGACAGAACCCGTACACTCACTGCCCGCCTTTGAGTTTGCCATTCCCGTCTCCATAACCTTTTCCGAGAACGGCTGAGTCAGGCGCTTGAGTTGATCATGCCGGTGCAGCGCTTCGATCTGATAATCAAGCGTCGCAAAGCCCGGCGCCAGCTTCAACTGGACTGGAATCTCGTCCTGCGCAAGCTCGACACGCCGCCCTGTGAACATACGTTCACCCAGGAGGCCGCGCGAGTCGTATGCGACGAGCGGCTACATCTGGTTAGCCCCGCAGCGCATGGACCATGCGCCAACTGCCAGAAGCCCTACTGCCCCGCCTGCCATCCGCGGAAATGTCCGAAGTGCGATAATACAACCGGTTAACCGTAACGAGGGCCTGCTGATTACGCGGAAGGGAAAATAGGAGGTACTGATGCAGGACAAAGGGGATGGGCTGGCCCGTGTATTTAGCGGTTGGCGATTGAAACCGAAGAAAAAGAGAAAGCGATGAAAAAGAAATTTGCTAAGCTCTCGAAAAGGGAGCAAGAAAAAGTCGAATCTGAATACCATCGAATGAAACCTAAAACACGACCTCATGAAACGCGATTATTACTCTGGATCAATTGCGAAGTTCCTCGACTCGTCGCCCAATGAAATTGTCGGCACACTCGCAACAGCGAGCGGCTTCGCGATCGACTTGACTCAACGCGACGCCTGGCTAGAACAAGTCAGCATTCTCAAAACCGTTCTCGCGAATCGTAGAGGCCGCATCTACTTCGAGTATGCAATTCCCCGCATGGGCAAGCGTATCGATACCATCCTGCTTATCGGTCCTGTGATTTTCGTTCTGGAATTCAAAGTCGGCGAAAGTACCTTTGCCATGCACGCGATAGATCAAGTTTGCGACTACGCGCTCGACCTCAAGAATTTTCACGAATCAAGTCACGATCAATTCATAGCGCCGATTCTCATTGCTACCGAAGCCGTGACAGCGCCCGAGGTCGTTTGCGGAACGCCACAGAACGACAAACTGCTTGCTCCTATTCGCTGTAATCCTGCGTCGCTGGGACGCGCACTCGATGCGGTTTTAGAGTTCGTTAAAGGTAATCCCGATATCGACCCCGAACGATGGGAAGCCGGACGCTATTGTCCAACGCCGACGATCATTGAAGCTGCATTGGCTCTCTACAAAGGACATTCGGTTGAAGACATCACCCGGCATGAAGCAGATAAACCAGATATCACGCTGACTTCAAATACTATTGACAACATCATCCGCGCTTCACGCGATGGCCGGCATAAATCTATTTGCTTCGTCACCGGAGTCCCGGGCGCTGGCAAGACTTTGGTCGGACTGAATGCCGCTACTAAACATCAAAGTAAGGACGATGGCTTATACAGCGTCTTTCTTTCTGGTAATGGTCCACTGGTAGCAATTCTGCGCGAAGCGCTTGCGCGCGATCATATTCAGAACGAGATCGCGCAAGGTCGACAAGTTCGACGCGGAGAAGCCCGCAGCAAAGTCAAAGCCTTTATTCAACCTGTGCATGAATTCCGCGACGAAGGTATCAGAGATCCCAAACCACCAATCGAACACGTCGCCTTGTTCGACGAGGCACAACGCGCGTGGCACCAGGCTAAGACTGCCGACTTTCTAAAGCGTCGGAAAGGTGTGCTCGACTTTGCTTACTCTGAACCGGAATTCCTAATCTCGTGTATGAATCGCCATGACGATTGGGCGGTCATCGTCTGCCTGGTTGGTGGTGGTCAGGAAATTCACACAGGCGAAGCCGGCATTACCGAATGGATCGAATCGTTGAATCGTTTCTTCCCAGATTGGCACATTTACATTTCATCGCGCCTCACTGATAGTGAATATGGAGCTGGTGCGATTCTTGAAAAGATTTTCACGCGACCGCACGTGGTCACGAAAGACGAACTACACCTCGCCGTTTCGATGCGTTCATTCCGCGCGGAAAATCTCTCTCACTTGGTCAAAGAGTTGCTCGACCTTGAAGTGGCGGCGGCAGCTCGGACGTTGCTCGAACTGCGCGACAAATATCCAATTGTGATTACCCGCGATTTGATGAAGGCGAAGCGCTGGTTGAAGAATCAGGCGCGAGGCTCAGAGCGTTACGGCATTGTCGTGTCGTCGCAAGCGGAACGACTCAAGCCACACGCCATCGACGTGAAGTCACCGGTTAATCCGATTCATTGGTTCCTAGATGGCAAAGAGGATGTGCGCTCGTCTTACTATCTTGAAGACGTGGCAACTGAATTTCATATTCAGGGACTAGAACTGGATTGGGCATGCGTGACTTGGGATGCCGACTTTCGCCACACGCCGAACGGCTGGCAACACTGGTCATTCACCGGCGACCGCTGGAATCACATAAACAAACCCGAACGCCGCCTCTATCAAAAGAACGCCTATCGAGTTCTACTCACCCGCGCCCGCCAAGGCATGGTCATCGTCGTCCCGACCGGCGATACGGACGATCCAACTCGCAAGCCCGAGTTCTATGATCCGACGTTCGAGTATCTGCGAGACGTTGGCTTAAGAACGATCTAGGAGGGGCCGGACACCTAAACGAGTCTGGCCCGCAGACCGCCGCATCATTCGCCGACCAGCGGAAGGCTACAAGAAACCGGATGTTTTCGAGTTGGAGAGGAAGAGCCGACGCGCTGGGCGTTACATCAGCCAGCCAGCGTGAAGGCGCGTGCAATATTTGTTCTAGAGATCGGGAATTCCTCGCGCGGAATGCCAAACGCGCGCAATTTCACACAGCTTTCGCTTGTGGTTAACTCGATAGACAACCCGGTAAGGTCGAAAGGGAATCTCGCGTAAATTGTTGTTCTGATATTCAGGAACCACGCGACCAATATCGGGAAAATCTTGTAGCCGATCAATCTGGGAAATCAGTTCATAGCCAAAGCTCATTGCGCGGTTAGGATTATCACGCGCGATAAAGACAATGATGTCGTGGAGGTCGTCGCGAGCAGGGGGAGACCAGATCAGCTTGTAAGCCATGAGGCTAACTGCTTTTTGACTTCCTCGTGAGGAATGCCTTCGCCTCTGTCGAGTTGGTCGAGACCTTTCTGCACTGCCGCCATAAACTTGATGCGCTCGGCAATCTCGTCCAACGAGCAGTCATCCGGCAAAGCGCGAATAGTCTCAAGCACGATCTCTTTCTCAGTCATGCGGCAATTATGAGATTCAGCGGCACATAGTGCAAGAGCTATGTGGGGATATCATTTCATAGACCATTGGGAGTTCCTTTCATTGCCGGCTAAGAGGGTCAATAGTTGGAGGCTGGAGAAATCTTACCTCCAGTCTGGCGATGTTTGAAATGGAGGGGAATTATTTCGATTTCGGATTGCGGAGTTCCGAATGCGGAACCTCAGATATTAGATGCTGGATGTTGGATGCAAGTATCGCTCAACCCTGAGATCGCGGTTCGTTGGCTACGGCTTGATCCGCAGCACCAGCGGCATCGGACTATCGGGCGCGGCGGTCGCAATCTCGCGGCTGAAGCGCAGTGTAGTACCGTCGAACATCCACTCACCGTCGCTGCAGCGCGAGCCAGTGTCGATCGACTTCCACTCTCGCACGCGCAGAGCGTTCGCCGTCGCCTCTCGCTCAGCGCGGTAGCGGAAGGCGCGACGCCAAACGGATGAAAGATCAGTTCCCAACTCATTCATGCGCGTGCTCACATCGCACCGGGTGAGGTCGAACAGCTCTTCAGCGATCTGGCGATCGTGTTCGATCGACCCTGCGAGCCATTTCGTCGGAAACATCCGCGCGCCGCTTCTCCAATAAGACGCCGCCTGATGCTGAAACGAGTCGAGCAGCGTCCGCACGCTGTCGCGCGACTGCAACTCGCCGAGCCACGCCGGCACGGGCAGCGGCATTTTCCAGGCGACCGCGTTGATCATACGCGCCATCGACAACGCAGCCGTTTGGACCATCATCTGGGGATGCCCGTCCAACGTGCGGGCGAGCTTCCACCCAGCGTGCAGATCGTCCCATGCCGCCGGAGCGTTAGCGCGCGCTTTCGCAAGTGCGCTCGCAACGAGCGCCCTCGCCATCGTCATTTGCATCACGCGCATCTCAATAGCTTCTGGGTCGCCGATTTCATCGTGGCGCTCCCAGATGATCGGCTCGCGCAGCAGCAACTCTCGGATCGCGGACACGTCTGGAACTGCCGGCGGTTCGCCAATGGTGAGTTGGCCTTGCGTGATCTCTCGCGCCACAAAATTGTCGACGCCTTCGTTCTTCGGCAATGCGTTACCAAGCGACTTTAGCTTCACAGAGGCCTCGTTGGCGCCGTTGGGCTCGCGCGGCGGCCACCGATCATTGGCCGCTACAAGCGTCCCCATCCCACCCGGCCACGGCCGGGCGGCTGAAGTGGCAACGGCGTCCTCGTTCCGGAACAACAAGGCGACCCAGGCGACGAGGCCGAGTCCGGCGATCACTACTATCAGCGCTCTCTTCATGGTTTGATTAGATCACCACCCGGCGAAAGGCAGGGCGAAAGAAAATGACCCGCTGCGGGACAACCGCGAAGGACAGCTCAGGCGATCGCGTCGATTCTGGCGACCCACGTCGGTAAACTAACACGATGGCAATCAGGGAACGCGAAAAAGCCCGCGGGAGCGGTAATGCTCTCGCGGGCATTCTAATTAATCCCGGCGACTTCCTACTCTCCCACGCAGTTACCCGCGCAGTACCATCGGCTCCAGCAGGCTTAACTTCCGTGTTCGGGATGGGAACGGGTGTGACCCTGCCGACAAAATCACCGGAAAAGTTG
>JACCSP010000020.1 GCA_013812905.1 Pyrinomonadaceae bacterium | reverse complement strand
GCGTGCCCCCGCTCAAGCTGCAAATTTGCTTGGCTAGAATTGTCAATTCAAGGTTGAGTGGCTTCGAATCTTGAGCGGGGGCGCGCTGCGCTTGCCCCCTTCCCAACCTGCAAATTTGCGGAGCTTGAGCTGTCCTTCGGATCGCTAAGTTTTCTGATATCTCTTGGAGTTGATTGAAATGGCCGGTGAAACAGATCAGTTGGCGCCACAGGACGCGAAGTCCGACCTTGATTACGAACAGGCGCGTCTGGCGTATTCAATTATCCAGTCACTGCTCGAGCACACCCGGGTGGTCAGTGATCTAATAGCAGTGATGGCACAGGCATTGGACGAAGACACGCAACGAGCTTTGACCCAGACGCCAATCTGGACTGCATACCTCGACAGCCGTCGCGACCTGGATCGCACGCGCGCTAACGTTGAAAAATTCGCCTCGGTAATGAAGCAGCTGGGCGAAGAGTAAATACAAGGTGTAAGAGGGGGAAAGGATAAAAGGGGAACCGGGTCGTCGATCGCGCCGTTCCCCTTTACCTTTTCCCCTTTTGCCCTTTTGCCCTAACCCCTTGTTTCTAAACCCGACAGGCGATCAAATTGATAGCACCCAGCAGACTCTTCTCGACTCCCACCACCTGTAGACCGGCTGCTCGGGCGTCATCCGCTGTCCGCCGGTTAAAGTGATCTTCAAACAGCGGCACGGTAACCAGATTGATCAGATCAAAAATCGGCCCCAGCAATCCGCCAGGCCGCACATGTTCAAGCAGGAGGATCGTTCCGCCTGATCTAACCACACGGCGCAACTCCGCAAAAGTATTCGCGGGTGAACTGACTGAGCAAAACACCAGCGTGGCAAACGCGGCGTCAAATACCGCGTGCTTAAAAGGAAGTTCTTCAGCTCGGCTTTGAACGAGGGTTACCGCCGGCGGACGTCTCTTGTGTTTGGCAATCTTGAGCATCTCGCGACTTGGCTCGCTGGCTACTCCACTGGTCTCGACCGGATAGAAAACAAAGTTGCGGCCCGTGCCGGCGCCGATCTCGAGAACGCGAGCATTGCGGGGCAACAGGTTGAAGATCTGCGTGCGCAGACCAGTTAGGAACCAGCGCTCGAGCGGGCTCATTACCGCGTCATACTGCGGCGCAAACTGATCGTAAGTCTTAGGCATTCAAAGAGAAATCATTTGGCCGCGGATCTGCGCGGATAAACGCTGATCAGAGGCGAGACCGCAAGCGAAAGAGCAAGACATGCACCGCAACTCATTCAAGGCATTTGATTAGTCCCTTTCCTGATCCCTTCATCTGCGCGTAACCGCCGCTAAATCGACTCGAATTTCATCGCAGAATCATGATCACCTGCCGTTCGCGTCCGCCGTCAAATTCACAGAGAAATATTCCCTGCCAGCGACCGAGCAGCAGCTTCCCATCTTTGAACGGCACTGTGATTGAAGAACCCACCAGGCTCGCTTTGATATGCGCGTCTGAATTTTCCTCCCCGTGACGAAAACCCATGCCATGTTGGGGAATAAGAGTCCTGAGCGCATGCAACATGTCTCGCGGCACATCCGGGTCGGCGTTTTCGTTTACAGTGAGGCCGGCAGTTGTGTGTTGCACATAAAGCACGACTACGCCTTCGCGCTCGCCCGATTCTTTTAATTTGGTTTGTACCTGGTCCGTGAACTCAACCAACTCTTCACGCGAGTGCGAGCGTACCTTGAGGGTGTGCATAGCCGCCTATTGTAAAGCTTTTGCATAGAATGAAAACTGCTGCGGGGGTGGCCAGTAGCGGGTCAGTTTGATCTCGTAACTATCTCATTCACACTGCGGCTTTAGCCCGGTGTAAAAACGAGCTGGGCAAAGCTCTACCACCGGGCTAAAGTCGCGGTGTGAATGAGAGAACGGAAGCTAACTGAGGGAAAACGCCTACTTCTCCTGCGAGGCGCGGCGACACAGAAGCGCCCAACCCGAGGGCAGCACCGCAGCCGCGAGCAAGATCTTGATAACGTCGCCGGGAATAAATTGCAGCACAGTAAGTTGAAAAGCGGCCGGAAGTGGTGTCTTTGTAATTATGGCAAACCAGGCCCACCCGGAAAGCATAATTACCGCGGAGCCAATCGCCATCGACCCGGCGGCTGTCAGAAAGCGCTTGTCCCAGCCGTGTTCGGTAAACGCGCCAGTAATAAACGCCGCCGCGGGAAAAGCAATCAGGTATCCGCCGGTGGGCCCGAGCAGGTGAGGGATACCACTCGTGCCGCCATAGAAAAACGGCAGGCCGCTCGCACCTTCAATAAGGTAGACGGTCATTGCCATTGCGCCCAGGCGAGAGCCCAGCAACGCGCCGGTCAATAGCACCGCGAAGGTTTGACCTGTAATCGGCACCAGGCCGATCGGAATCACAATCTGCGCAGCCAGCGCCGCCAGCAAACTGAAAGCTACGACGACGGAAACCGCCCGAGTCCAATCTAGCGGTGCGAGAGCGGCGGCGATCAAGGTGTCAGGTTTTGCGTATGCAGTATGCATAGTTTCGAGTTCCGAGTGCTGAGTTACAAGTTCCGAGTTCCGAGTTCCGAGTTCCGAGTTCCGAGTTTCGAGTTTCGAGTTCCAGGTTTCTAGGATCGTCGGCAATCATAAACTCGAAACTCGAAACTTATTTTTAGTCGGCGGCCATTGCCTCCGCACGGGCCTGGCGTTCTTCGGCCTTTAACGCGCCGATGCGCATTGCATAGAACGAGCGCCAGACGAAGACGGCTGAGATTAAAAAGAAAACCAGCGCCAGGACGTGGCCGATCATCGGACCATTCTCACCGAATTGTCCCTGCGGATTTGCAATTGACACAGCCAGTTCAACTGCCAGCAGACCAAATAGCGTGGTGAATTTAATGACCGGGTTCATGGCGACTGACGAAGTATCCTTGAAAGGATCGCCCACAGTATCGCCTACAACGGTCGCATCGTGAAGGGCCGTACCCTTCATTTTCAGATCAACTTCCACCACTTTCTTGGCATTGTCCCAGGCTCCACCGGCGTTGGCCATGAAAATCGCCTGATACAGTCCGAAGATCGCGATCGAGATCAAATAGCCGATAAAGAAGAAAGGCTCGACGAAGGCGAAAGCCAGCGTGGAGAAGAAAATCGTCAGGAAAATATTAAACATCCCCTTCTGCGCATACTGGGTACAGATCTGAACCACTTTCTTGCTGTCTTCCACAGACGCTCTTTCCACGCCTTCAAGCCGGATGTTGGCCTTAATGAACTCCACCGCGCGATAAGCGCCGGTTGTTACCGCCTGCGTGGAAGCGCCGGTGAACCAGTAAATGACTGCTCCACCCGTAATTAAGCCCAGGACGAACGGGGCATGCAGTAGGGATAGGTTTTGCGTATCGGTGGTCAATCCATTTGTCAGGGTCATCATGATCCCAAAGATCATGGTCGTGGCCCCGACCACCGCCGTGCCAATCAGCACCGGCTTCGCAGTGGCTTTAAAGGTATTGCCGGCGCCATCATTTTCTTCCAGCAGGTGTTTCGCATGCGCGAAATTGACATCCATATTGAAGTCGCGCTTAATCTCCGCTTCGACATTGGGCACTTGCTCAATCAGCGATAGTTCATAGACAGACTGAGCGTTATCAGTTACGGGACCATAGGAGTCCACAGCGATGGTCACCGGGCCCATGCCGAGAAACCCGAAGGCCACCAGGCCAAAGGCAAAAACCGGGGCCGCCACCATCAATGGATCCAGTCCCAAAGTACTGAAATAGTAGGCGATCGACATTAGCGCCACAATGCTCATGCCCAGCCAGTAGGCGGAAAAATTCCCGGCAACTAATCCGGAGAGAATATTGAGCGACGCGCCACCTTCCCGCGATGACGTAACCACTTCAGCTACGTGAGAAGATTCGGTTGAAGTAAAGAGCTTAACCAACTCCGGAATAATCGCGCCGGCTAGCGTGCCGCACGAGATGATCATCGACAGCTTCCACCAGAGGCTAGGATCTCCGCCCAGAGTTGGGATGGTGAGGTAGGAAATAACGACCGTGACCACCACCGAGATAATGGAAGTGATCCACACTAAAGAGGTTAGCGGAGCTTCAAAGTTCATCTTCGCAGCATTGCCGTAGCGAGCCCTGGCGATTGCGTCGTTAATGAAATAAGAAGCCGCGCTCGCCACAATCATCATAATGCGCATTACAAAGATCCAAACTAGCAACTGCACCTGCACTGTGGGATCGCGTACCCCCAGCAAAATGAAGGTGATCAGGGCCACGCCGGTCACGCCATAAGTTTCGAAGCCGTCGGCACTGGGTCCGACGGAATCCCCTGCGTTATCGCCGGTGCAGTCGGCAATCACGCCCGGGTTGCGCGCATCATCTTCCTTAATCTTGAAGACGATCTTCATCAGGTCAGCACCGATATCGGCGATTTTCGTGAAGATGCCGCCGGCGATACGCAGGGCCGCAGCACCAAGAGACTCGCCGATCGCGAAACCAATAAAGCACGGACCCGCATAGTCACCGGGAATAAAGAGCAGGATGCAAAGCATGATCAGCAGTTCAACGCTGATCAGCATCATGCCGATGCTCATGCCGGCGCGCAGGGGAATCGCATAGAGCGGGAAGGGTTTGCCTTCGAGGCTGGCGAAAGCAGTGCGGGAGTTTGCGAACGTATTGACACGAATCCCAAACCAGGCAACGCCGTAACTGCCGGCGATGCCCACCAGACTAAACGCCAGAATGATCGCGACGCGGAACGGTTCCATCCCGGACAAGACGCCAAAATACAGCACGATAACGATGCCAATGAAGACTTCCAAAATCAGGATGAACTTGCCCTGAGTGATTAAGTAGGTCTTGCAGGTCTCGTAAATAAGCTCCGAAATCTCGCGCATGGCACGATGCACAGGAAGCTTTTTCAAGTTCATGTACATGGCCAGACCAAACAGGAGGCCCAACATACACACTACGATTCCGGCCAGCAGTAGATTGTGACCGTCAATGCCGCCGAAGAAGGTGACGCTGGATAGGTCGGGCAATATGAGACTCGCTTCGCCTCCACCATGCGATTGCGCAAAAGCGGGAGACGCCCCCACACTCGCAAAGGCAAGAGCCACGCCCAAAGTCAACAGTAAACGGCCGGCACGCGAGTAGACTGACACGCGCGAAAAGCGTGATAACTGATGAGAAGTAGTTGAGTGATTATTCATAATGTTGTAAAGAGCTGCGCAAACCCTCAATAGTCTGACTGAGACAGCCATAGTTCCATTTTTGGAACGGTCCTTTCTGATCTTTTAGCGGGGAGTTAAACGGTTTCGAACAGCCCTGGGCACAGTCTTCGCTGCAGGGCGCGCCACCCAAAGCGCGGGGTTGCCGCCCTTGCGCCGAGTCACCCCTCCCTGTTGAAACTGCGTATTATCCTGATTAGCAAGCAAACTGTCCAGAAGCCCCTCTCTTTGGTATTGCTCCATTATTGTGTTGATCACAGCAGTGGTGCAATGACGTCATCAGTACCACCACGCGGAAGCGGGTGGGTCGTGTTGGCAGAAGCACGCCAAAAGAAGAGGCGCTGGCCAGCGTGGTACGGCAGTTCAACACATTGCACATCCGGACTCCACCCGCGTGGTGGTACTGATGACGTAGCCGCAGAGGCATAACTATTAGCAGCAACACAATAACGGAGCACTACCCTCTCTTTCGGTGCTGATTCAGCTTGTCCGTCTGAGTACGATGGGTGCGGTCCCCGCTCGTTGTACTAAGGGCAAGCGCTCTAAGTCCATCACTACCCTATCTTTTAGATTAGGACACTACCCTCTCTTATGTGCCATCAGAGAGCGGGAAAGACTACCGGCAGGTTCACAACGCTAAGGCCGCCCGAATCTTGGATGCGGGCGGCCCCATATCTCTTGTTCGTTGGGCGACGTGTAAAACTCCACGGAGAGTCGAGCAGTGGCAACATCCGCAAGCTGACTATTCAACTATCCACGTGTCGCCGCTGTTGATGAGCTTTTCCAAACTACCCGGCCCGTTCTTCGAAATTGCCGCATCTATCTGCCCGACCATCATTTCTTCATAGGTGGCGCGCTCGATCGCGCGGAAGATTCCGACCGGCTGTGGGAAATCTGGCTGCTCCATACGAGCCAGCATGAATGCGACTGAAGGATCTTCAAGGTAGATGTCGTGCACCAGCAGATCGGATTCGTTGAAGCTATTCTCGCCAAGCGTTACCACTTCCGGATGCGCGCCATTCATACGGATTCCCCTGTCACGGTCTTTGCCAAAAATCATCGGTTTGCCGTGCTCAAGATAAAGTACTCGATCCGACCTCACGCTTCTTTCTGCAAATTGGTCGAAGGCGTGATCGTTAAAGATATTGCAGTTCTGATAGACCTCGACGAAAGAGATTCCTTTGTGTTTCGCCGCGGCTTCAACAACCGAGCCGAGATGTTTGACATCGATGTCAATGGAACGAGCCACAAAGGTCGACTCGCTAGCGATGGCGAGTGAAAGAGGGTTGATCGGGTAGTCGATGGTCCCCACTGGCGTTGACTTGGTCTTCTTGCCAAATTCCGAAGTGGGACTGTACTGGCCTTTGGTCAATCCATAAATCCGGTTATTGAATAGGATGTAGTTGATATCAAGATTGCGCCGGATAGCGTGCATGAAGTGATTGCCGCCAATCGACAAAGCGTCGCCATCGCCAGTGATCACCCAGACGCTGAGATCCGGATTGCCGCATTTGATCCCCGTGGCCACCGCCGGCGCGCGTCCATGGATGCTGTGAAAGCCATAGGTATTCATGTAATAGGGAAAGCGCGAGGAGCAACCGATGCCGGAAACAAAAACGATTTTCTCGCGCGGGATACCCAGCTCGGGCATTACCTTCTGCACGTTGTTGAGAATTGCGTAATCGCCGCAACCGGGACACCAGCGCACTTCCTGATCGGAAATAAAATCTGCCTTCTTTAGTTGTCCTGGAGGCGGAGCTATTTTGCCCGAAACCGCCGAGCCAATTTCGCTATCTGCTGAAACCGCTTGCTCAACGATTGGTTTGTTCCCGTTTCCGTTGCCCCTCGGACCATTTCCACTTGTGCTCATTAATGCTCCTTGAATTCTAATTCGGCGATTGCTGCGTTTCAGTATTCTAGGTTTCCAATCTGAACGGCTTTATCGACGCCCAAATTCTCAAGCAGCATCGCTAGAACAGTGAGTCTCTCACCTTCGTCGACAAATATTGCGCCGACATACTCTATCTTCTCGGGTGCCTGGTAAATTCGCTTGTTGAACTCGTCACCTTTCCACTCGTGACCTTCC
This sequence comes from Pyrinomonadaceae bacterium, assembly GCA_013812905.1. Classification (GTDB taxonomy): domain Bacteria; phylum Acidobacteriota; class Blastocatellia; order Pyrinomonadales; family Pyrinomonadaceae; genus PSRF01. Next base: position 6,393 of record JACCSP010000020.1, on the reverse strand, counting down.
CGCTCAATCTTCCATTCAGGGTTCAAGGTAGGGTTAGTCCTTTGGAACTTTGACTGATTGTGTCGTACAACTCCAAGAATTTTCCTCTCACGTAGGGGTCAACCTGCTCCGCAAACTCGGGTTGTAGCCGGCGAATTTTGATCAGTTCCTGCACATCTGCCAGATCCTTTAGCCTGTCTGACGCAGTCATCCCCGAGGCTAGTTTCAATTCGATTAGCTTCGCAAGTGTCACAACCTGGATGCCATCAATTTCGGTTGAAGCTGCGGACGGTTCAGGAATACTCACCGGCTTGGGCTCACCATCACCCGGGTATTCCCCCGTAGTCATTACTTCAATAGTCACCCCATCTCGTGTCGAACGTAGCCTCTTCTTTGCTCCTGGAAATGCTGGAGCATAACCCAGCCCGATCAACTCTCGATGAAAGGCTTCCAATCCTTCGGGTGTAAGCACGAGGTCGATATCTTCTGTGAATCGCGGATAGCCGTGCGCCAGTAGAGCGACCGCGCCTATAACCATGTAATCAATTCCGTGTTTCTTCAGATCGACGGTGAGTTGCACCAGCGTGTTGTCGAGGCTTCCTTGTCCCATAAAATAGCGCTGCCCTTCGGCGTAGAGATCTTGCACCGATCGAGAGTTAATATTTGAACTCGAAGTTGTCATAACGATCGTATACTTACTCCTCAAATATCCACCAGGTACCCACCCGCTACTGCAGGTAGTACTGACAAAGCAGCGCGATCCCACTTACAAATACTCTTCAACCTTGCGAACGATCTCACGAATCTGGAAAGGCCGTCCTTTCACCTTTGAGAAGGCAACCGCATCGACTAGATACTTAGCGCGGATCATGGTTGCGAGCTGACCCAGGTTCATCTCCGGCACAATCACCGTCTCAAATCCCCCCAGCACCTCGGCCAGGTTCCTGGGGAAGGGATTAAGATAACGAAGATGCGCAGACGAGACGCTCTTGCCTTCGCTCTGCAGCTTTTCAACCGCTGTGCTGATAGAACCATAGGTGGAGCCCCAGCCGAGAACGAGCACCTTGCCCTTTGGTGCACCGAAGACTTCCACGAGCGGAACGTCGTTAGCTGCCCGATCGATCTTTTCCTGTCGCAGCTTAACCATCAAGTGATGGTTTTCCGGATCGTAGTTTACGTTGCCGGTGATGTGTTGCTTCTCAATGCCGCCAATGCGATGTTCAAGACCCGGCGTTCCGGGTATGGCGTAAGGCCGAGCGAAGGTTTCCGGGTCGCGCGCGTAAGGCATGAAATTAGCCGGGTCATTCGCAAAAGTGACTTCGATTTTGGGCAGGTCAGCGATTTCAGGAATGGCCCAAGGCTCAGCACCATTAGCCAGGTAACCATCCGACAGATAGAAGACCGGGCTCATGTACTTGAATGCGAGCCGAACCGCCTCAATCGCCATGTGGAAGCAATCGGCTGGAGTTGCGGGAGCCACCACGATCGCCGGACACTCGCCGTTTCTTCCCCACACGGCCTGAAAGAGATCGGCCTGTTCAGTCTTCGTTGGCAGTCCTGTTGAAGGTCCACCGCGTTGCACATTAATGATCACCAGCGGCAGTTCGGTCATGACTGCCAGACCGATTGCTTCCTGCTTTAGGGCCACACCAGGTCCTGAAGTTCCCGTCAGCCCAATCTGGCCCACAAAGCTCGCTCCGATTGCCGAACATACAGCAGCAATCTCGTCCTCCGCCTGAAACGTTTTAACTCCAAAACTCTTGTGCCGCGCTAACTCATGCAAAATGTCGGAGGCCGGGGTGATGGGATACGAGCCGTAGAATAGCGGCCGTCCGGCGAGTTGCGAGGCAGCCACGAACCCGAGCGCTGTCGCTTCGTTGCCGGTAATCTTGCGATATTTGCCGGGAGCGATTTTGGCCTTTTTGATTGTGAAGTGCGTGGTGAAAACTTCGGTAGTGTCGGCGAAGTTGTAGCCGGTCTTAAGCGCTATCTCATTTGCCTTGGCCAACTCCGGATTCTTCCCAAACTTTGCACTAATCCAATTGAGCGTGTTCTCCATCGGTCGATCGTAAAGCCAATAGAGTACGCCGAGCGCGAAGAAATTCTTACTGCGATCGATCTCCTTGCGCGAAAGCTCGACATTGCCTTTGAGGGCATTCATGTTCAGCGTAGTAATTGGCAGCTTGTGCACGCGATAGCCGGCGAGGGAGCCATCGTCGAGCGGGTTGGCAGCATAATTCGCGTACTTCAAGTTCTCTTTAGTGAAGCCGTCGGTGTTGACTATGATCGTGCCACCATCTTCCAGGTCGGGGAGATTAACTTTCAATGCCGCAGGATTCATCGCTACCAGAACGCTGGGCTGGTCGCCTGGCGTCTTAATGTCTTGGCTGGAGAAGTTCAGTTGAAAGCCGCTGACACCAGGCAAACTTCCCGCAGGAGCGCGAATCTCCGCGGGGAAATCCGGCAAGGTCGAGATATCGTTGCCGACAACAGCCGAAGTGTTCGTAAACTGCGTGCCGGTTAGCTGCATGCCGTCGCCGGAGTCTCCGGCGAAACGAATGGTCACAGCTTCTACTTCCTGAAGATTCTTTTCGATCTGTTCAGCGGGTGTTTCGATGACAGTGCTCATGGGTGTTATATCAAAGCCTCTGTTTGGTTATTGCTAATCGCCTATTGCCAATTGCCAATTGCCGCTTCGTCTTAATGGTTTTTAAATTGGCAATCGACAATCGAAAATGATTTCAGCCCCCGTGCTCGCTATCCATCACCTGGTCAGGGTTTGGTGGCAAGTTCATCGTTTCCTTTGGATAGGTCTCTGCCAGATAAGAAATCACGTCAAAAACCGAGATCGAACCTGCCAACTGTCCGTCTTTGACCAGTGGAATATTACGGTAGCTCTTCTCAGTCATCATCGCGACAGCATCGCCAATCGTCGCATCAGGTGACAAGGTCGCAACTATGGGTGACATCCACTTGCTGACGGGGTCACTCATGTCAATCGACTCGCCGATGATCTTGGTCAACACGTCGCGTTCCGTAAAAATACCTACTACCCGCCCGTGCTCACAAACTATAGCGCAACCGCCCTCGTCCTGTTTCATAACTTCAACAGCTTTGGAAAGTGGATCTGAAGGCTCGAGGCAGACGTAGTCGTCCGTTTCCATCAAGCTGACTTTGTCGCGGCGTGCTTGATGGGACGTCTCGGTCTTGGCGATAACCACCGCGGGTGTTTCGTCCGCGGAAGGCTGTCTAGCTGACATAAACGGGCTCCATTTGGTATGGGAGTTAAAATCTGGTGGAAACGCTAGTGAATTGTACCACAGCACGAACGGTCAGGAAGGAGTTACACCGCACTCGGTCGTGTCCCAAGCTGAGAGCCGGCTTCGCGGAAAAAGGGGATCCAAGAGTCATACAAACGGAGACGAAGTTTTGTTAGTGTTATTTCGTGAAATTTGGTGGATCGTTCGCCTCTGGAACCTCATTAGAGGAAAAGTAACCGAAATTAGGATCCCCATGCGGCCTCAACCACGTGCGGCGTAAATCGCGCCCAACTCTTTGTCATAGGGCGACATTTTAACCAGCTTCTCAATGATGCTCGGCAGAATCTGCAAGGTTTGCTCAATATCCTGCTGGCTGTTGTAGCGTCCTAGTGAGAACCTGATAGATCCCTGGGCCGCTGTGTAGGGAACGTTCATGGCACGCAGAGTGGAAGACGACTCGCGTGTTGTCGAATGGCAGGCTGAGCCAGTGGATACCGAGATGCCGGCTTCGTTGAGGTGCGCCAGAATGTTTTCGCCCTCGACGTACGCGAAGGATATGTTCGACGTGTTTGGCAGTCGCTTCGCCCGATCCGGGGTTCCATTCAAACTAGCACTGGGAATGCGGCTCAGAATTTGGTCCTCTAACTGATCCCGTAACCGCCTGACTAGTTCGTGACCTTCAGGACCTACGGCCAATTCGCACGCCGCGCCCAGCGCGACTATATTTGGTACCGCTGAAGTTCCCCCGCGCCGCCCGTTTTCCTGGCTCCCGCCAATTATGAAGGGGGCAAGCTTCACGCCGCTCTTAATATAAAGGGCGCCCACGCCTTGAGGCGCATGAAATTTGTGACCGGAGAGCGCAAACAGATCGACTTCGAGTTGGCTCAAATCGATGGGAATCTTGCCCACTGCCTGCACGCCATCAACGTGAAATAGCGCGCTGGAGTTCGCGCGCACGATGCGACCGATCTCATCAATAGGAAAGAGCACGCCGGTTTCATTATTAGCCAGCATTACCGAAACCAGTGCGGTGTCGGGGCGCAGCGCGGCGCGCAAACTCTCGAGATCTAATTCTCCTTTCCCGTCTACCTCCAGCCACGTGACCTCGTACCCCTGCTGCTCCAGTCGCGCGCAGAGATTCCTGACCGCTTCGTGTTCGACGAGAGTGGTAACGATGTGCTTCTTTTTCGGATTCTCCTCGAGCACACCGCGGATCGCCCAGTTGTCAGATTCGGAACCGCACGAGGTAAAGACGATCTCGCTCGCGACCGCCGCGCCTAGCAATTCGGCTACTTGTTCGCGCGCACGCTCAACGGCCGTCTTCATCTTCCGTCCCATTGAGTGGGCCGATGATGGGTTACCGTAAAACTCAGTGAGGTATGGCTGCATCGCCGCGATTACTTCCGGCGCGACGCGCGTGGTGGCGTTATTGTCGAAATAGATCATCTCAGTAGGACGGGCCTGCCCGTCAATCTCCTCAAAGACGCCCTGCAGTTTACTCCAACTCGGTGTTTCGCAATGCTTGCTGGAGCCCGCCTGCGCTGTTATGCTTCGGGCCGACCCGCGCGAGACCTCGGGAAGAACCCTGTTTGTTACATCGATTGATTTCAATCTCAATCGAGATCAGTTTCAATACACATTTATTCAGGAGTTGGGGATGTTGGCCTTCTTCTACTTAGCGGCCATGACATACTTCGGAGATTGTGTCTGCCGGTACTTTTACCGGTTCGTTTCTGTTCAGCACCGCATCGCAACCTCATTCCTTGTTGGCTTACTTCTCAGTACGTGGATTACTTACCTCGGCGCTCTGGCTTTTTCCTGCTTCCGTCAGCCGCTCATCATGGGCAATATTGTCTTCTTCCTTATATTCGTTCTAGCTGCCTTTAAACTGCGAAAGCGTCCGGTTTCCAACTACCTTGAGACATTCCGCCTGCGCGCTGTTGGCTCAGCCCTCTGGGATTGGATTTTCATTGGAGCTTATGCGGTACTTGCCTGCTGGTTAATGTTCGCGACTCTGAATTTCAAGGGCGGAGCATTTCATATCACCTTCAGAGCCTGGACTGACTTTGGGGCCAATCTGTCTCTGGCGCAAAGCTTCGTTTTAGGTCACAACTTTCCCAGTGAGCATCCTTTTTTCCCCGGAGAAACAATCCGTTATCACTTTCTCTTCTGGTTTCAGGCTGGGAACCTAGAGTTCCTCGGCCTCAATCTCGTCTGGGGTGTTAACCTGCTCAGCATCGCCTCGCTGCTGGCGCTGCTAATTCTCATCATGGCATTCACAGAGATATTGTTTAACTCTCGAGTTGTTAGCCGCATCGCCGCTTCACTCTTCTTCTTTTCCACTTCGTTCTCTTACATCCCTTTTTTGCGTTCCCAACAGAGTTTTCAGGGAGCAATAGATGCCATTCTACATTCAACCCAATTCCTCCCATCTGGGTACCCTTTTCGTGGGGAAGACTGGGGCGTGTTAACAGCGAGCCTCTTTGCCAACCAAAGGCACCTCATTAGCGCGATCGGATTTCTTCTTGTTGTCTTGATTTTTTTAGTTGATCGCTACCAGTTCAGCAAACCTGAGGTTAACCCTGGCCCTTCATTAACAGAAGAGGGTGAAATCTCAAGTAAGACTGATGGTGATGCCCAGATCAGAGGTGTTCCGTCACGAGAGAGTTTCCGTAGACCACTTGTAGCTTTCATTTTTTCGGGAGTTTTGATCGGAGCGCTTCCTTACTGGAATAGCGCTGTTTTCGTCTCAGCTCTGGTAGTCCTGATGTCCATTCTTTTTCTTTTCCCTTACAGACTATTTTCTGCGATTCTAATTGCCACTGCGATCGTAGTCGGCCTGCCTCAGGTCCTGTTGCTCAGGTCTGGTACTGCAGGAACTGAATCACTATTTTATTGGGGCTATACAATAGCGGAGCCCACGGTGGCGTTGGTCCTAAAGTACCTTGGTTGGACGTTTGGCTTAAAGTGGATTCTAATTCTGATCGCTCTGATATTTCTTTCCGGCTTTCATCGGCGATTGTTCCTGGCGTTTTCAAGTTTGCTTCCCGTCGTCTTTCTTTTTCGGCTCAGCACGGATGTCTTCAATAATCATAAGCTGCTCAATGTCTGGAGCATTTTTGCAGGTATTTATGCTGCCTACGCTCTGTGGCGC
>JACCSP010000009.1 GCA_013812905.1 Pyrinomonadaceae bacterium | reverse complement strand
GATCGTGGCTCTGCCACAAAGCAGCGTCCGCCGGGTTGCAACACGCGAAACATCTCGGCTAGTGCCTGCTCACGCTCCGGCAGAATCGTGAAGAGCCGCGAAGCGACGACTGCATCAAACGAAGCACGGGCCCAGGCGAGCGCATGCACATCAGCCTTCTCGAAACGACAGTTATCGAGATGCTTTTCCGCTGCGCGTTTTCTTGCGCGACTAAGTTGCTCCCCAGCGCGGTCAATCCCAGTGACATGCAGACGTTCGAATCGTGCAGCCAGGCGGCAAGAGTAAAATCCTGGGCCACATCCGATTTCTAACAAGCGCGCGCGCAACGGCGGCTCGGCATCAGGCCAGAGGTTACTGGCGATCTGTTCGGTATCGTCGCGGAACAGGTGTTCGCGGCAGAAGGCGTAGAGCCAGTGGAAACGCTCAAACAAACTCTCCTGTTCAGCGCCGACGTGTTGACCGATCGATTCGACTCGTGTTGTCTGCTGGCTCACATCTTTACTTCTCGCTTTTGCTCGCTAAACAGTTGGTCTTTCATATTTGCTGCTGCCGGGTCATTCGCATGCCTTAAGTCTCATGCCTCAATCTGTGCGGTGATTTTGTGATAGCCCGTTGCGCCCTCGGGCGCCGTGCCGCGCTCTTTCTCTGTTTGCAGTTCGCCTTTGCCATCGGTCGCGCGCACCATCAGTTTGTATTCGCCCGCTTGCGCTGGTCGCCAGTCGTAGCTCCATAAGATCCAAGCCAGCGGTGACTGTGCGTGATCAATCTTCGCTTCGCTCCACGTCTTGCCATCGTCGGCGCTCACTTCAACTTTCGAGACGCCGCGATTGCCCGCGTGCGCCACACCCTTCAATGCGAGGCCCGCCACTGCCATTTTGATTTTCTGTTTATCATCCGGCACGTCGAAGCGCGCGGTAGTCGGCACGACGAAGTTCGGTCCCCAGCCCTGCTGCTCATAGAAGCCTTTCGCATCGTGGTCAACCAGTTCAATGCGAGTTACCCACTTCACGTTCTTCTCACCAAACAGACCCGGCACAATCACGCGCACGGGAACCCCGTGCCGCGGTGGAATCATTTCGCCGTTCATCTCGTAGACGACTAGCGTAGTCGGCTCCATTGCCTTCTCGATTGCGAACGTGTCCGTATAGTTATCAACTCCGTGCAAGCGAACTTCGACCACACCCGGCTTCGGTCCAGCGGCTTCGATTAGAGTTTTCATCGGCACACCTTTCCAAAGGGCGTTGCTCATCAGACCATCGCCGACTTGGTTGCTGATGCACCTAAGCGTCGTCTCTTGAGTCACCGATGGCGTAGCCACCAGATCTTCAAACCGATAGACTTGTGAGCGTTCAACGAGGCCGGTGATGTCGAGCCGCCACAGGGAGCGTGTAACGTCTGGATCAACGACGTTCTTTGTTACCACGTAGAAGCGGTCGTTCGGCGTTATAGCTTGTACGTCCGCGCCCTTATACCGCGTCCCGTCGTAGCTGAACGAGGCGAGTTTGTAGAGCCGGCTCAAGATTCCAGCGGCGGCCAGAGCGAAGACCGCCCCCACGCCCGCCACCAACATGGTGCGGCGTGCTACCGGTTGCATCTCGCGCGCTTGTTCGTCACCTGCCGCACTTGCCGCGCGCGCAGACATCGTGCGATAGAGCACAACCAAAGACACACCGTAAAGAGCGTAAGCTGCAAGCAGGCCGAGAGCATTTGCCAACGCCCCTGTCGTTGGCGGCAACCCCACGAAACTTGTTCCCAGCACGGGCCATAGCAAAATCAACGAAACGAGCCAGAGCAAAGCCACCAAAATCACTACAAACAAATGTCCGGTGTGAACCGCGCGCTGTTTCGCGCGCACCCGCTCGACAACGAGGGCGTACAGTAATCCCCCAATCGCCCCGACGACGAGCTGTCCGCCGATAACCGACATGACGCCAATTTGCTTGAGATTGTTGTACCCGCCGAAGCGGTTGAGCAGTTCGAGAAATCTATCCACTCCCAGGAGGGGAGCTATGCGATCTCCAACTAACTCCGACGGTGTTGCAGTGCCAAAGAGATAACGCAGCAACAACAGCACGAGCGTCATGAACATGGCCGCCACCACTCCGGTCAACAAACCCGTGCTGAGCATTTTTATTCGGCTTCTGCCTTTGGTTTGGCTGCTCTCTTCTGTCATATCCCTCCTGGGAGGCGTTCATCTTCAGTCGGGGTCACTCCCCCGAAATGCGTTAGCTACTCTCGCGCTGCCGCTCAACGCTTTGGACTTTATGAGTTGTCTTTCGGCGCGCAAGTAGCTGGTCAACCGACCCGCGCCGCCCAGAACGAGAGTCAGCAGACCCGCGATGTACAAGAGGTTTACTTCGTAACCCGGCGTTCCGAACTGTGGCCCACTTGAGTTCATCCCCATGAGTTTTATCGCCGAAAACCCGTAGGGCAGGTGAATGGTGAACAGCGCAACGAGCATGACAATTATCAACGGAATGCTCACGATGGTGACAAACGCGCCGCCAATGATTGCCAGACCGCCGATGAACTCGACGAGCGCGGTCGTCCACGCCGCCAAACTTGGCGCCGGGATTCCGATGGTCTGGAGTATTCCAGCGAACACTTCGGGCCCTCTGCTGAGTTTGGCGAAGCCGTGTGCCATGAAGCCGAATCCGATGATCAGGCGCAACGGCAGCAGTGCCCATTCGTTCCATGATTCTTTGTTCCAGGCCTTGAACATTTCCATCTCCGGGCTGACAGATTCACCAGACAGCCACTCAACATTTTATGCTCCCGTCCATCTGTACGCCCTCATATCTACGCTGACTTAACTCATCAAGACATCTAAATCAGTCCTGATGAGATTGGGACAGAAGCAAAAAGATGATCCACGAAACCAAACGAGCAAACGGAGCGAGGCCAGAAGAATTTCGGTTTGTTTCGTGTGTTTTTCGCTAATCATTTTTCGGGTTTTATCCCAATCTCACAAGTTTCGATTTAGGCTTTAGCGTGCCGCAATGCCGACTGCGCCTGACGGAAATCCATCTCCAGCATTTAGCTCTAAGCGGATGAGGGTGCCATCACCCAGTACCACGAACGAGCTGACCGTCGCCGTGATGTTATTAAGCGCGTAGAGGAAGCGCCCGTTGTCGGTCAGGTCTATGTCTCTCGGGTCGCCGCCGGTAACGTCAGCGGCCTCGGCATTCAACAGAGTGAGGCTGCCATCTTCATTAATGGTGTAACTGGTGAGCGAATCATCTAACGGGTTTGAGGTGATGGCATAACGTCCGTTGTTGGTTACCACCAGCCAGCACGAAGACGTCTCGCCGTTGCCTAACGGTGGAAACGTCACCGGAGTTACCCCCCCGTTGGCTGAGACAATGTATGAAGACGCCGCGCCTAAGTCGGGCAGGTCTAAGAAGGCGTTGGAAACGATCAACCGTCCGCGCTTGGCGAAGTCGAAACCGAACGGCGTCGAGTCGGCCACGCCCTGAAACACCTGAGCTTGGGTCGCCCGCCCGTCGTCTCCGACGGTGTAGGTGACAATGCGGCTCGTCAGCCGTTCCGTCACGACGAGCGCCTCGCCGCCCGGCCTGAACTGCACCTGCGCCGGGCCGGCAGCGTTGCACGTGCGACCTGCATCGGTCGGGCGTGGGCACGGTTCGGACGCGGTGGTGCTCACCGGGCGCGACGAGCCGGCCAACTGGGCCAACTTGCCGTTCGGGCCAATGGTGAAAGCGGTGATGTTGCCGCTGCCACCGGAGTTGAGGACGTACAATAAGTCCTCGCAGACGGTCAGGCTGATCGGCCTCTCGCCGCCCGAAGGAACTTTATCAAGCAAAGTCAGGCCGTCGCCCTCCACCACCGAAAAGATGGAAATCTCATTGCTCAGGGCGTTGACCGCAAACAACCACTGATTGCCTTGACTCAGGACCAACGAGCCTTGTGCATCTAATAACCCCCCGGTGCCTCTACCACCTGTCGCAACCGTCTCGCGCGGGCTGAGAGAGCCATCAGGTTCCCGGCTGAAGATAACTACGCCATTGACGCTGCGCGCGTTGGTCAAGACGTAAACGGCGCCGGCCCCTCTCCGGCCCCTCGCCTGTCCTTTCCCTTGCGCGAAAGAAGTTGTATTCAATGTAAGCACTGCCGCCAGCAGCAGGAAGGCGGAAATTCGGCGGCATCTTGTTTTTTTGATCATCTACTTCACTCCTTTTCTTTCTACTTTTTGAGTTTCCCGATGCACCGCACGCATCGCTTCTGTACGCCGTAAAATGTGTCTGCCTCTTCCGCGCGGAAGAGTTTCATCGCCCCTTACAGTTAGGGGAAAAGCATACCCATGGGAATTGTTCGTGACAGAGTGACGGATAGTTAGCCGACCCTGCGCGGCTGATAGCGGTGCGGGCAAGCCTTTAGCCAAACTGAAACTTTCTCAATCTAGGGGGTGAGGGCAAAATATAGCAGGGCAATGCAAAGACTGAATAAGGGGAACGTAAAGATTTGGTAAAGATTCACCAGTCGTCGACTCTGGCTGGGGATGACAGCTAATGAAGGGGGGGCTGGATGGTCCGTCGGGCCTCGGTCGCGAAGTCTCAGCCACTTTGCGCTCGGTCACAGCCAGGGTCGTGCCCTGAAATCCGAGTAAGTCTCCGGCGGCATTTTTGATCGCCAACGCATGTTCCGAAATCCAGGTTCGACTCCCGTCGCGACGATACACCTGCGACTCAAACCCACGCACAACCTCGTGCTCACGAATTTGTTCGATAAACTCGGCGCGCCGCTGACGCTCGACATAAAATCCTTCGTTGAGATTTACCGTATGCTCGATCAACTCGGCCGCATACTCATAGCCGAACATTTGAGCTAGCATTGGATTCGCGGCGACGTAGCGGCCGCCTAGTGTCGTTTCATACATGCCGGTCACAGAGGCTTCAAAAAGATGCCTGTAGTTGTCTCGGGCGCAGCCGTTTGCCGAAAGATAGTCCTTTATATATACGCGATCCATTGCGTCTAAAGGGTGTAGTCTCTCTGGCTGGCATCACAGACCTGCGCAAATACAGACCGAATTGTGGGAATGCGGTGGTGAAGCTGTTGGGTGGATCGCCGGAAGAGGTTCCGCATAGGTATCAACAGACGGCCCCGCTGGAATTGCTTCCGCTGGGAGTTTCGCGGCGGCTCATTCACGGTGTTCTGGATGAGATAGTGCCACTAAGCCAGAGTCGAGACTATGAAGTTGCGGCCAGCAGCCGGGGCGATGATGTTAAGTTGACCACTGTCGAGGGGGCCGGGCACTTTGATTTGATTGCCCCACAATCTTCGTCCTGGCGCGCAGTTGAAGAGGCAGTGCGCTCGTTGTTAAGCGCGAGCAAAAGCAAGATGAAGAAAGGTGATAAATAGAATAAAGCCCGACCCTTAATCAACATTAGAGTGCATCCAAGTAGTTAGCGCGCGTATTTGATACCTACGTTTAGAGAATTTCGTTACTAACTTTGGCGATAACGCCTAACTCGCAGAGGACTTCTATCATGTCTTTTTCTCTTTCTCGCATTCTTCTGGTCTTTCTCATTGGCACTACACTAGCTTGCAGTGCGGCCGCTGCTACTTCGGTGGCGATACCGAACCCGGTCATTGATGCACCGCTCGCAACCGCAAAAGGCGTGCAAACCGCTGTCATTGCCGGGGGCTGCTTTTGGGGTATTGAAGCGGTCTTTGAACACGTGAAAGGAGTAACTGGCGTCACCTCCGGATATTCAGGAGGAGCAGCCGAGACTGCTAATTACGAGATGGTTAGCGGGGGTAACACCGGACACGCTGAATCGGTGCGAGTCACTTATGATCCTTCGCAGGTTTCGTATGGTCAACTCCTAAAGGTGTTCTTCGCCGTGGCTCATAATCCAACGGAACTCAATCGGCAGGGACCCGACATCGGCACGCATTACCGCTCGGCTATCTTTTACGCCAACGAAGAGCAGCAGCGTATTGCCGAAGCTTACATCGCTCAGATCAACAAGGCTAGAGTCCTCAAGCGGCCAATTGCCACAAAGGTTGTTGCGCTCAATGCTTTCTATGAAGCCGAGTCCTATCATCAGGATTACGCCAAGCATCATCCGGACCAGCCTTACATCGTGATCCACGACCTGCCGAAGGTGGCAAACCTGCGAAAGCAAATTCCCGAGTTGTATGTATCAAGATAGCTAACCATTGAATGAGACCGCCGGTCATTGTTCGATTGTCGAAATATAGAGACAGGTAGAATTATCCGAGTCAATCCAGCGAGCGGCCAAGGCATCAGCTCGACTTGCGAAGTACTCGGAGTAGTTGTTATTGATAACTCTTAACTTAGGTTATGAGCGCCGAACGATCGGCGTGTAGCCTCCTCGAGGGGAAGACGGTGAAAACTCGCAAGATTAGTTCATGGTTGAGCACATCGCTAATCGTCGGAGCCTTTGGCGCCCTTCTTTGGTTCGAGCATAGGCGCCCGTTGCGCCGAACGGTTGAATCAAAGCACAGGCGCAGCGGCCGCAATCTTGCGATCGCCGCTCTGGGCGCAGCCGCGCTCCAAATCGCGGAGCGTCCCTTAATCGAGCCGCTCGCTCGCCTTGTCGACCAACGGAAGTGGGGGCTGCTCAAGCTCGTTAGTATCCCCTCTTGGCTGGAAGTCGCGCTGGCCGTCATCCTTTTGGATTACACCCTTTACGTGTGGCACGTACTGACGCATCGCATTCCCTTCCTATGGCGTTTTCACGTCGCGCACCATGTTGATCTCGACTTGGATGCCACAACCGCTCTGCGGTTTCACTTCGCCGAGCTCGTACTTTCAGTGCCCTGGCGCGCAGGTCAGATCGTCATGATCGGTGTCTCGCCGCAGGCTCTTTCCCTCTGGCAGACATCGCTCTTCCTATCGATCCTGTTCCATCACTCGAACGTAGAGTTGCCGGCTAGAGTTGAGCGAGTGCTCAACCGCTTAATAGTGACGCCGCGAATGCACGGCATTCATCATTCGATGGTAAAAGAGGAAACGAATTCAAATTGGTCGAGCGGACTAGCCATCTGGGATTGGCTCCACGGCACGCTTCGATTGGACGTGCCGCAAGACAAGATCACCATCGGTGTTCCGGCATATCGTGAGCCGGAAGAAGTCACGCTCGGGAAGATGTTGAAACTGCCGTTCACCGAGCAACGTCCAACCTGGGAACTGCCCGAGGGCGAGTTCCCCGCCCGACATGGATTCCCTGCGTATGCGCCGGATCAACTCTTGGCCTGAAGAGTCTTTTTAATGAAACCTAACGACGAAAATGGCAAACTGCCGACTTCCGAGCGCCCGTTTCGGGTCTTCATCATTTCCGGCTCCGACCGCAGGCAATACAACTGTCCTGGAGTGGATTCGAAATCGCGAGCACTAATGCTACATATGTCCGAACGCCTTCCTCGGGAGTGGGAGATTGACTATGAAGACCTGGGAAACGTCTATGCGCGGGCGCGAATACAGAGCTGCAACGCATGCGTCTCGACCTCAATGGCACTCTGCGTGTGGCCCTGTAACTGCTATGAGGCGAATCACCGTTCAGAGCCGGATCTAATGTGGGATTTGAATATGTACGCCCGGCTCGATTTGGCCGACGCCTGGGCGATCATCGGGCCAGTCAACTGGTACGGCCCGACCAGTAATCTAAAGTTGATGTTCGACCGGTTGGTTTGCATGAATGGAGGCAACCCACGCGAAGATTTGATCAAGCACAAGGAGGCCGAGTTGGCGAAAGAGCTTGAACACTTGCCGGAGTGGGAGGAGCTAAGTCTCAACCATTTGGAGGGGCGCACCGCTGGCTTCTTCTGTTACGGTGACGGGGGCGGCGATGAATTGGCCGAAGATGGCCGGCCAAGAGTCTTACGTCACAAAGAGTATTTTGACCCCGAAAAAGAGCCGTTCGAAGATATGCGGGACACCTACGGCCCGGTCGTCTGGCAGTGTCGTTATGGCGGCATCGAAGTTCCAGATCCCCTTTGGCGTTACGTGGAGTTCGGGCGGGGCAAAAAGTATAGCGACAATCAAGCCGAAGACATGGCTACAGGGACGAAGGTTTTCCAGGAGTTCGACAAATGGGTTGATGAGTTCTCGGCTTTCGTGAGGCAAAAGGGCAAAGTGGAGCCGGGCAAATATCGGGCTTACGGCTATGAAGCGCCCGGACACCTTGCAGAAGATCTGAAAGCGAAATGGCGAGAGATAAAAACCGGCCTGGGATACCCACCGGAAGGATCATCGCCCGCGAAGCAGCAGGAGCTTGGTCTCAACAAGGACGCTACGCTGAGGCCGAAGAAGAGTGAAGGAGAGAAGCTGCGCGAGTAGTATTGTTTGCTTAATTAAAGGCTGTTGGTCGCGGAGATGTCACCCGGAAAACACCATGTTGGTCTCGGTAATCATTCCGACATTTAACGAGGCCCGTTTCATCGGCCAGACGCTTGATGCGGTTGCCAGAATGCGCGGTGTCGTCGAGGTGATAGTGGTTGATGGCGGCAGCGTTGACGAAACAGTTGCGGTCGTGGGTGGCCGTCGCGATGTGATGCTCATTAATGCTGTGCGCGGTAGCTGCTCACAGATGCACGCAGGGGCGGGCGTGGCGCAAGGGAAAGTGCTCTGGTTTCTTCATGCAGACACTATTCCCCAACCTGATGCGTTTGAACTAATCGGCGAGTCGCTG
>JACCSP010000329.1 GCA_013812905.1 Pyrinomonadaceae bacterium | reverse complement strand
GGTCTGGCTACGGCGCGGCCGCGGGAAAGCAATTCAAGGGACTGGCTGGTGGCCCGTTTCCCAGCTCGGCATCAGAAACGCAACCTACCATCCGGGACGAAGTGTTTTGTGTATCGCATTAATTGCTTCAGCTGCGTTCATCATCGTTTCCGTCGATGCCTTCAGACGCCGCGAGGGAACGGCTACGCTTGACGGGAAATCAAGTAGCGGCGGCTTTCCCTTGTTGGCCGAGTCGCTATTGCCTTTGGTGCATGATCCGAACACACCGGAAGGTCGAGAGGCTCTGAATCTTGCAGCCGGCGATTCTGTGTCTTCGCTTGCAGGCGTGAGCTTTGCACGCTTCCGCGTGCGGCCCGGAGATGATGCCAGTTGTTTGAATCTCTACCAGCCGCGCAATCCCAGAATCATCGCGCCGACGGATGACTTCATTCAGGGCGGTCGGTTTGAATTCCAAAACTCCCTCGCGGAGAGTAATGAAGAGAAGGACAACCCGTGGTTGCTTTTGAATCGCGAAAATCCAGACAGTGCGATCCCGATCATTGCGGACGCGAATTCACTCACCTATGTTCTGCACCTCAAGCTCGGCGAAGAGTTCGTGCTGCAGCGTCAGACTGGGCCGGTGCGGTTGCGGGTTGTAGGTTCGCTCGCCGATAGCATTCTTCAGAGCGAGTTGGTGATGGCGGAAAAACATTTCCTGCGTCTCTTTCCCGAACAGGAAGGTTACCGCTTCTTTTTGATCGATACACCGGTCGCCGGCCAGTCCTCTGCGATTGCTACAACCTTGGAAGATCGCCTTTCGGATTTTGGATTCGACGTCGTTCCGACAGGAGAGCGCCTCGCAAATTTTCATCGCGTCGAAAACACCTATCTATCCACGTTTCAGATGCTAGGTGGCCTAGGTCTTCTCCTGGGAACGTTGGGGATGGCGGCGGTATTGCTGCGCAATGTCCTGGAGCGACGGCGAGAACTCGCCCTCCTGCGTGCAGTCGGTTATAACTCTTCGCACTTCACGTTAATGGTAATCGCGGAGAATGCCCTGTTGCTTTTCGGTGGTCTGATTACGGGCACGGTATGCGCACTGCTGGCCATCGCGCCGTTATTTTTTGAACGGGGCGGTCAATTGCCCAATATTTCACTGGGCCTGTTGCTAGTTGGGGTATTAGTATCTGGGCTGATCGCATCTCTAATCGCTACCTGGGCCGCCTGGCGATCTCCGTTGCTCCCGGCGCTGCGAGCGGAATGAAAGGGCTCAGATTAGCTATGGCGGCTCTGCCGCAGGGCCGCGAGTACCTTGAGAAGGAGGCTCGAAATGCCAAGCCACTTTTACAGACTCGAAATCACTGGATTGCTGTTTTCCCTGCCGCTACTGCTGCTTCTCTCTGTTCAGTCCCACGCCCAATCTGAGTGGCCGCAATGGGGAGGTCCTGGACGCAACTTCATCTCGACCTCAAAAGGCCTCGCCGCATCGTGGCCGCCGACGGGACCGAAACAACTCTGGACCCGCGCCCTGGGCGAAGGTCACTCAGCAATAGTCGTTGACGGCAACACGCTCTACACCATGTATAGCCAGGGCGAGCAGGAAACAGTCATTGCGCTCGCCGCAAATACCGGCAAAACAATATGGGAACACAAATATAACGCGCCGACTGCAAGCATAAACTATGAATATGGACTGGGCCCGCATTCTACTCCTCTTCTGGCAGGCGACTTGCTCTACGCGGTTGGCTCAATAGGAAAACTCAATGCGCTGGATAAGAAAACTGGGAAGGTTTTGTGGTCGCACGACCTCTATAAAGATCTCGGCGGCAGGAAGATGGGTCGAGGATATTCATGCAGCCCCATCGCTTACAAGAACAGAATCATCCTGACGCTGGGCGGGCCTGATCAATCCTACGTGGCGTTTAATCAGAACGACGGGAAGATTGTCTGGAAGAACCAAAACCTCGACATGTCTCCCGCCTCGCCCATGATCATAAGCGTTGACGGCCAGGAGCAACTAATCGCATTCATGGGCAAGGAAATTGCCGGTCTAAATCCAAACAATGGGGAGTTGCTCTGGAGTCATCCGCATGTCACCGATTGGGGGCTCAACATTAGCAATCCCGTCTGGGGCAGCGACAATCTTTTATTTGTTTCATCTGCCTACA
>JACCSP010000310.1 GCA_013812905.1 Pyrinomonadaceae bacterium | reverse complement strand
CTGCGACGTCTCCACGTACTGATTACTCGAGCCGGTGCCTTCCTCGCGCAGACCCTCAGTGGAGAAGAAGAAGAATAGCCGATTCTTGCCGCTGAAGTAGGCAGGTCCACCTTCACCGAAGCGTGGCAAGTAGAGGGGACCTCCGACTGAGCCGCCGAACTGGCGGAAGCGGTTCTCGACGCGCACAAGCGGCCCGAAGCCCGAATTGCCGATGGGACCGCCGTAGCGGTTGAAGGCATTCAGCCCGGGGTTGTTGTATTTGAAGAAAGCGCTGCCATGAAACACGTTCGTGCCGTTCTGGGAGACCACAAGAACTTGCGCCCCGCTGTTGCGCCCGTGTTCAGCGGAAAAGCTGCTCGATAGCACGCGCACCTCTTTGACCGACTCCTGGTTTGGCGTCACCACCGCCGCGCCGCCGTGGCCGAGGCTGTTCACGCTGACGCCGTCAATCTGGTAGTTGTTAGCGGAGACGCGCTGGCCGTTAGCGCTGATCGGGACCTGGTTCTCGGTCTGGAAAATTGACGTGTTTGAGCCACCCGGCCCCGTAGTGTTGGGCAGACGAACTGAATCCCCGGAACCAGTGCGCGCGCCCTGGCCAAAGACACCGGGCGTTAGGCGGGCCAGTTCATAAGGGTCGCGTCCGACCTGTGGGAGACGCAGCACTTCTTGCCTCGTGATCGCACGGTCAACATTAGCGTTCTCGGTCTGGAGCGGTTGCTCAGTTGCGCCCGTGACCAACACCGTCTCGGTAACCTCGCCCGGCGTGAGCGTCAGGTCAAACCCCTGCACCTCTTCGGCCTTGACCGTAATGTCCTGGATGCTTTTCTTGAAGCCGGCGTTCTCAGCGCTCAGGCTATAGCTGCCGGGTGACAGGTTGGAGAAGCGATAGAAACCTCCATCGCTCGTCTGAGCCTGCTGCGTGCGACCGGTCTCTTTACTGGCGAGCGTGACAGTTGCGCCCGGGATGACGCCACCTGCAACGTCCGTCACCGTGCCTTGGACGCTGGCCCTAAATTGGGCTTTGGAAGGTGCCGCAAGACCCAGCATGCAGAGCGAAAAAAGCGACAGTGAACATCCGAACCGTGCTGTACATGACTGAACCCTCCTTACAGATTAGGGCATGACCCATCGACTGCGGCGGAGGCGAGATGTTCGTCTCGGGTGGCGGGGGGTCACACCAATCCTCTAATTGGTGGTTGTCCTGCTCATCCCATCCTGATACCTCGCGGGCGCGGAGTCGGAAGGGTTTGGAGCACTACCAGGATCGTTAGTTCCCTACGTAAATCGATTTACTGGCGGTTGTGTAGCACAGACTCCAAAATGATGTCAAGGTGTTTATTTGCTAGCAGCAGCACTTTTTCAACAGCACTTCCTTATTCTTTAAGTGGGGGCCGGGGGCCAACAGATCAATGTTCATTCGCACGAAAAGCGTAACGTAGAATTAAATTGATAAGAAACTTTTTCTGTGCGAGACTGGCCCGATATGCGACGGAAGAAGGAAAAGACCGATGGCCAAGGTCGTAACGCGCGCCTCCCGAGTCGGTCCGTTAGTCTGAAGGAGTTGGCCGCGCATGTCGGGCTCTCACCCACGTCCCTTTCACTAGTGCTCAACGATTCCCCGCAAGCCAGTTCAATCCCGCAGGTGACAAAGGCTCGGATCTTTGCGGCGGCCCAAGAGTACAACTACCAGCCCAACTTCCTGGCGCGCTCGCTACGGGCTCAACGCAGCTACACCTTAGGTGTACTCGTGCCTGAGCTGAGCGACGGGTACTCTGCCATGGTTTTGAGTGGGGTCGAAGACCACCTTCTCCAGGAAGGATATTTTTATCTCGTTGCCAGCCACAGGCATGACGCCGATCTAATCGAGGAGTACCGGAGACTTCTCTTCGAACGTCGTGTAGAGGGACTCATCGCAGTCGACACTCCGTGCGAGGAAGGTTGGTCTCTGCCTGTCGTAGCGATCTCTCGGCATGATGAGAGAGATGGTGTGACCAACGTCGCGCTAGATCACGATCGGGCTGCTACTCTCGCTCTCGAACACCTGTTCGAGTTGGGCCACAGGCAAATTGCCTTTATCAAAGGCCAGGGCTTTAGCTCCGATACTGAAGTGCGGTGGCAGGCGATTCGCAAAGCTGCTCTTCGTCTAAACCTATTGGTACGCCCGAGCCTGGTGGCGCAGATGGAGGGTAATTCTCCGTCACCTGAGTTAGGCTATGTCGCCGCGCGAAAGTTGTTGGCGGCGCGCGAGCCCTTCACGGCGCTATTCAGCTTCAATGATGTTTCCGCTGTCGGCGCGATTCGCGCCTTCAACGAGGCGGGTTACCGGGTTCCTGAGGAAATCTCTGTTGTCGGTTTTGATGATATATATAGCTCTGCTTACCAGAACCCACCACTGACAACTGTAAGACAGCCCCTTAGACGGATGGGTACACTGGCGGCTGAGACTTTGCTGCAGCGACTCGCCGCCGGCACAGCCGAGGCGTATCCGAAGCTGTTGACGGTCGTGCCTGATCTAATCGTCCGCCAGTCAACAAGTCCTGTAAAGACCGAAGTTAATTTATTTACCAAGGTTATTTCCGAGACGGCAATGTCGTCATGATTGCAGCGTGTAAAACGATCATCACCGACGCGCCGACAAGTGGGACGACTAGCCCCGCGCGTAAGGCGCCGTAGTGAGAGGATGCGAGTCCGACCAGCCATGGGAACACGGCCGCACCCAATCCAGCCAGGATAAATAGGGTACCGGTGAGGCGGCTCGCGTCCTGCCCGAATCGCTCAGTGAAGAGGGCGATGGTAGTGGGAAAGACGGGAGCCAGGCCGAGTCCCGTAAGACCTACTCCAATCAGGACAGGCGCTATTGTCGT
>JACCSP010000299.1 GCA_013812905.1 Pyrinomonadaceae bacterium | reverse complement strand
TCTCAACCTGGCGGCTTTCAAGGTTCCCTGCACGCTCGATCCTGCCGGCGACGGCAGTGCTGGTTCATGTCTTCCCGGCACGCAGCATTTCGGTAGTCTGGGCAGGAACTCACTCATCGGACCCGGTTACCGCAACTTCGATTTCTCAATTTTCAAAACCACGCCGATTACCGAAAAGGTAGGGGTTGAGTTGCGGGCCGAGGTCTTCAACATTTTCAATCACCCAAATTTCTCTTCGCCATTGCTTCCCGGCTTTTCAGCCGATGCCAGCTTCAACGGCATCGATCCCGTGACCGGACTCGGCCAGGGCTTTCTGCCGATCACAGTCACGCCAGACGTTGGCATTGGCAACCCTTTTCTTGGCGGCGGCGGTCCGCGAAATATTCAGCTTGCGGTAAGGCTACTGTTTTAGAAGTAAGGAAGCATTTTGGCCCGGACAGATGCTTCCTATCCGAGAAATATTTAGCCGCGCATTTCGCGGACAGACGCGGATCTGAACTCTAAGGATGGCATTTAAGCTTGAGCAGTCCACTCAGGGCCCTCATCTTCAAGCAGTCCACTCAAGTTTGAACGTCTCTCAGGTTGGAAGGGTGGTTCACCCCCGCCTCAAGTTGGAGCAGCTTTCAACAAGTCCCCTTAGGGGCCCAATGTTTATAGCCTTCGAGTCCTCATTCATTGACCCAGCTCCGTAGGAGCGTCATGTCCATCGCGTCAAGATGGATTCACGCGCCGGGTACATGTCCTACGGAGCTGAATCAATATTTCGTTGCATTAACTATAGACATCTGGCTCCTAACGGAGCCTTCGCGTCTTGCGCCGCTCCTGGTGCGGAACTACACGGCTTCAACTGATGAGCGGAAACAGGTGGCCGAATCAAGCGGCGTTATTTGAAATTACTGTTAAGCACAATGTCATCGGCAATGGTGCCCCGCGCAAGGGCACGATTTTTACCGTCGCGCCCAATCGACTCGAAAAATTCTCTCGGACGTGAAGTTCGTCAACTGCTTCGCGATGTTCGGATGATTGAGTGCTGCGGCGGCCTTCGCGTCCTGGACGAAGCGCCGCATGCGATCCACAACTTGGTAACCAGGTCAAATTCAGTGCCAAGAGCTGTGAGCAACAAGCCGGTTAATCCTCAATTGAGTTGAGACTTCTTATAGCCGGCTAAAAGATTTGAGATTCCTCTGAATAGCTGGCTCAGCCTCAACACCCGCTTCGGTTGATCCGAACTTTCGTAATTAAGATCGGGTTGCGAAAATCCGGATCGAATCCAAGATTTTAGAAGCATGTCGATGGCATCCAAATTTACAGTGTGATCCAAATCTCAACAACCAAATTTCTGATTATTTGTGAGGGCCACATGGTCCAACTCGTTCATTCGCGCGCGAATAATTTCGTGGCAGTTAATGGCGCGCGAGTTGCCCCTCAGTAAGCTCGCAACCCCAGGCATGGGTGATCGGATGCTCAAAAGGATCCGAACACGATCAGAGCTTACAAATTGCAAGGAGAGGCAGAATGACAAAATCCAAATTTACGTTTTTGGCCACAGTCTTGACGCTGTTTGCGCTGAGCGCAGTTGCTGTTGCGCAGACCAGTAAAGGTTTCGTGGTAGGAACAATTGTTGATCAAAACGGTGCTGCTGTTGCCGGCGCCACAGTCAAAATAACCAACGCAGAAACAGGAGTGATTCGTGAGACCACCACACAGACGGACGGGAGCTTTCGTCTGGACGCGGTTGACCCCGGCACTTACCGGGCGGAGATTGGTGGTCCCGGTTTCAAATCTGCGACGCGCGAAAACATATTAGTTGCTGCCGCGCAGCATACTGATCTATCAACCCCGCTGGAAGTGGGTAATCCTTCTGAAGTAGTCACCGTCACTTCCGGCACACCTATCGAACTACAGACTACGGATGGAACTCGAGTTAATACACTCAACACGCGTGAGATTACCGAGTTGCCTGTCGCCGGTCTCAATCCGGTGAACCTCGTCTTCACTCTGCCGGGCGTCGTAGATCCAGGCGCGCTCGCTGGTGGTAACGTTCAGGGCACGGAGTTCTCAGTCAACGGGCTACGGCCGCGCGCCAACAACCAGTTGATTGACGGTCTCGAGAACAACGACAATTCGATTACGGGGCAATCGTACCAGCCAACCGTCCGTGATGGTTACTCGGAAGTGACCGTCCTCGGTAGCAACTTTTCATCCGAATACGGACGTGCCGGTGGAGCGGTGGTCAATGTCATCACCCGCTCAGGCACGAACGAATTTCACGGTTCAGTCTACAACATCAATCAAAATTCAGTTTTCTCGTCGCTCACACCGTTCCAGAAGGCAATAGAGGAATTGACGGAGGTTCCCAAGTTCAATCAAAACACATTCGGTTTCTCCTTGGGTGGCCCTATCAAGAAGAACAAGCTCTTCTTCTTCGGCACGTTCCAGGCCGACCTGTTCCGGGCGGGAGGCGTGTCTGGGACGGCGATCGTACCGACAGCGGCCGGCGCCGCCCAGCTGCGTGCGATGGTTGCGCCGGGAGCCAACCCGGCGTTGGACCAATATCTGGCCATCGTCGGTACGTTCCTTGCTCCTACGTCCGACAGAATATCGGCATCGAGGCAGCCGGAACACCGAACCACACGCTCGTCCCCTTCGGGGTGGCTGCCCGCCAGAGCGCACAGCCCGTCAATACCTACGACTACATAGCGCGTGTTGACTGGACGCCGACCTCACGTGACAGTTTGTCGTTCCGTTATCTTCGCAACGATCAGGTCTTCAACAACCAGCGGTCCTACGCAAGGCGTTGCGGGAAGTCAGTTCCCCGGCTTCGAAGTCGACGTGCCGGGAATTGCGGATAGCTTCTACGCGAGCTACACGCGCAACTTCTCGCCGAACACGACTAACGAGTTTCGCTTCGGTCGCGCGGCCTTTGACGTGCTCTTTGCGCCTCGTGATTCAGCGCTGTCAACTGGAGGGCCGCAGATTACTATCAACACCGGCTCCATCTCGACAGTCGGACTTAGCGCGGTCTTCCCGCAGGGACGTAATTTCAAAAACTACCAGTTTCAGGATACGATCACTCACACAATCGGGAATCACACTTTCCGGATCGGCACTGATATCCTGGCACAGCGGGGTACCCAGTTAGTGCCGATCAATACGCGCGGCACTCTCACTTACAATTCGGGCGGCGGATTCACTGCGCTTGGCAACTTCGTCCAGGGTTTTTCCGGACCAACCGGCACCGCCGCCAAAGTCTTCGGCGACGGCGCCGAAACATCGGACGTCACCAATCAGGCGTATTTCATTAACGACCAGTGGCGCGTCCGCGATAATCTGAGTCTGAACCTCGGTCTTCGTTACGAGAACTTCGGTGTTGTATCGAACAACGCTCCGTTCCCGGCCTTTGGTGGACTCTTTGCCGACCCGCTCACGCGTGTTGAGCAGAGAAGAGACAACAACAACTTCGGTCCGCGTGTCAGTTTCGCTTACACGCCGAGCTTTTTCGAGTCCCTGTTCGGTGAAAACCGAACGGTCATTCGAGGCGGGGCCGCGATCAACTACGACGTATTCTTCAACAACATTCTGAGCAACACCGTGGCTACTTTCCCGAACTCGCTGGGCGGTAGTACCGTGGCGCCCAATGCCGCTCGCGGTTTGTCTAACTTTGGCGCCCAGTCGCTGCCCACGACCCCAACCATTGATCCGCTTGCGACGGTCAACTCGGTCGATCGAAGTCTGGTCAATCCGATGACCTACGTCTGGAACCTAGCCGTCCAACGTGAGTTGCCAGGCGGGAATATTGTTGACCTGGGATACGTGGGATCCCGAGGAACCCACTTGTTCATTAACGAGCAGATGAACCCCGGTATTAACGGGGTGCGCATAAATCCCGCTCGTGGCTCGATTACGGTTCGTACCAATGGTGGCGACTCGATATACCACTCTCTGCAGGCGCGTTTCGAGCGCGGCTTCAGAAATGGGCTACTCTATCGACTGGCCTATACGTTCTCAAAGGCCATCGACAATACCAATAGCGAAGTGTTCGCCACCACGGGCGGAACGAGTGTCGGTTCCAATCCGTTTAACCGTCGTGATGACCGCTCAGTGGCAAGCTACGATGTGCCACATCGCTTCACGTTAGTGGCGCTCTGGGATTCTTCCAGCATGTTCAAAGAGGGCTGGAAGGGTAGACTGCTGGGTGGTTTCACGTTCGGCACCATCTACCGTATTCAGTCGGGTAACGTGGAAACTCCGTTCCTCGGCGGAGCCGATCTCAACGGCGACCGGAACGCCTTCAATGACCGTCCATCCCTCGGCAACCCGAACGCCCCGGAGGATACGGTGGCGTTCTCGAACGACTTTAACGGCACCACATCACCGACAGGATTCTCAGATCTCTCCGGTAATGACATCGATCCGGCCAACGCCCGCTTTATCGTTGACCCGGCCAACCGAAGTAATATTGTCGGACGCAACACTTTGCGCTCGCCCTGGGTCCAACGTCTGGACACGAGTCTGGGTCGGTCATTCAAAATCCCATTCACACCATGGGAAACTGACAGACTTGAGATACGCGTCGAGTTTTTTAACGTACTCAATCACCCGAGCTTTAGCTACGATAACTTCTGGGCTAGCGGCGACGTCTTCAACTCTGATTTCGCCCAGCCGCGCGAAAACCAGGGTACAAATCGCACGGGACGCATTCAGATTCGTTACAGCTTTTAGTGGCAGTTTAGTTCAACTGCGTAGCGTTGAAACTGAAGGGCGGCCCGCAAGGCCGCCCTTATTTTTGATGCGCCCTGCGGGCGCACGCAATGATAAGGGATGGGAAGAAACGTAAAAACTTCGATTTTTCTTCGTTGGCTGACCAGTATTGAGTTATCTGTGCTAATAAGATCAGGTAAGATGCCGTCCAATAGAGCCAAAGTCCGTTGAGTAAGAGGTCGCGTGGGTTCGAGTCCCATCTTCGGCACTAGGCCCGCACAATAGGTGGGTACACACGGACGCTTCGTTTGCTTCTAGCTGCTTATTCTTAGGTTTTCAGCGACGGGAAACAAAACTAGCGGTAAATCCATTCGTCGTATGCCTGTGATTGTTTTTCATGGTGACGCTGATCCTTACCTTAGTCCTATCAATGCCGACCAGGTGATCGCGCAGTGGGCTAAGACAAACGATTACTTTGATGATGGTAACGACAACGACAGCGTCAAGTCCGAACCCGTCGAGACAATCGAAGGTTCTGTCCCCGCGGGCCACAGTTACACGCGCTACGTCTATAACGACCGTTCAGGTCGGCTGTTGATGGAAAAGTGGATTGTTAAAGGATTGGGTCACGGCTGGTCCGGTAGCCATGCCGCCGTGTCCTTTGCCGATCCGAAAGGCCCGAATGCCAGCGCAGAGATGTGGCGCTTCTTTGGCGAAACGTTTGGCGCCGCTGCTCCCAGAAGATTACGAACCAGCCACAGATGAACACGGATCGGCACGGAATAATTAATCCGGCTTCGGTTGAACTTGTTGCGGAAACCAAAAGAGAGATCCCTAGCTGAGGCCGTTGTTTTATCTCTTTTATCCGTGGCCATCTGGGGCCTAAATTTTTTAGTGAGGGCCTGATGAACATTGGCTCGCTGCTGACCAGACACGCCCGCTACCGGCCCGGCCATACCGCAGTTGTTTTCAACAAACGTCGGTTCAGCTTTAGTGAATTCAACCTGCGCGTCAATCGTCTTGCGAATGCCTTGCTGGAATTAGGCGTGAGCAAGGGTGACAAGATTGCCACCATCCTGCCGAACTGTTTGGAACTTCTCGAAGTCTATTGGGCGGTCGCGAAGATCGGGGCCGTGGTCGTGCCTCTGAGCACGTTAACCCGTGGGAAGGGGTTGGTAAATCTCCTGCAGGATTCGGACGTAACCACGGTCGTCACGAATCCGGATTTGGTGGACGAAGTTGACGCGATCAAGCAAGATCTCCGGGGCGTTGGAAGCGATCGCTATCTTCTCACCGGCGAAGCCACCACAATCATCGCAAGCGGCTATCGCAGTTATAGTCAGCTGACCTCGGCCGCCAGTGACCAAAACCCACAGGGAATCGAAATTACCGACGAAGACCTTTTCAACATTATTTACAGCAGTGGCACGACGGGACAGCCGAAGGGAATAGTGCACACCCACTACATCCGCGCGATGTATTGTACGCTTTTCGCCGCCGCTTATCGCATTCGCCCTGAGAGCATCATCCTGCATGCGGGTTCCATAGTCTTCAACGGCGCCTTTCTAACGTTGATGCCATCGATGTACGTCGGCGCCACCTATATTCTCCAGGAACAGTTTAAGCCGAAGGAGTTCATCGAAACCATCGAACGTGAACGGGTAACGCACGTCAAGATGGTGCCTTCGCAGATCGTCGCCATGATTAATGCGCCCAACTTCTCCGCTGAAGCGCTCGCGTCGTTGGAAATGATCGGTGCGGTTGGCGCGCCGCTTCACCTCGAACACAAGGAGAAGCTGAACCGCGTTCTCCCCGGCCGGTTCTACGAACTCTATGGATTGACAGAAGGATTTGTAACCATCCTCGACAAGAACGACTACGCCGCGAAGGCCAACTCTGTCGGTGCTCCGCCGCCGTTTTTTGAAATGCGGATCATCAAGGAGGATGGAACGGAGGCGGCCACAGGTGAAGTCGGCGAGATCGTCGGGCGCGGACCTATTCTGATGCCTGGATATTACAAGCGTCCTGACCTCACCGATCAAGCGATCGTCAACGGCTGGCTACACACCGGCGATTTAGGTTACGTCGATGAAGACGGTTTTCTTTTTCTCGTGGATCGCATGAAAGACTTGATTATCACCGGCGGATGCAACGTCTTTCCCAGGGACATCGAAGAGATCATTGTGCAACACCCGGGAGTGCGTGAGGCCGCAGTGTTTGGAGTTCCCAGCGAGAAGTGGGGGGAGACACCAATGGCGGCGGTAATCCTGCGTGAGACTGGCGTCGTCAGCGAAGACCAGTTGCGCGACTGGATTAATGAGCGCGTCGATAGCAAGCTGCAGCGCGTTCATGCTGTTGTCTTGATGGAGGATTTCCCAAGGAGCGCCGCCGGAAAAACTCTGAAGCGCGTGATGCGCGAGCCCTACTGGGCGGGACGTGGAACGCGCATATAGACTACGTCGCCGCACAATCAGGTTCTAGCCGCAGATTTACGCCAATAAGCGCGGATCAGATCCTAAAAAGAAGAATCTGAGAAAGACTTTTTTGAATTCGCAAAATCCGCGTTGATCCGGGTGAGACGCTCATCCTCGGCGAGGCAGTTGTGTCGGTTGAAGACCATCCTGAATACTTCACCAAATCGCCAACACATGTTCAACCAACCCATAAACCTAACTGATCAAAGTGCTCCCGTCGCCGCCGATAGAGTCCCTGCGTACTCGTGGTATGCGCTTGCGGTCCTTACACTCGTCTACGTTCTCAACTTCCTGGACCGTACGCTGATCTACATCCTATTCACGCCGATCAAGAAAGAGATGGCGTTTACGGACTTGCAACTGGCGCTATTGGGCACCACCTCGTTTGTCATCTTCTATACCTTGCTGGGAATTCCCTTTGGACGACTGGCCGACCGCACGGTGAGAAAGAACATGATCGCGGGCGGTTTAGCGGTGTGGAGTCTTTTTTCCGGATTGACGGGATTCGCCAAAGGCTTCTGGGCTATGT
>JACCSP010000296.1 GCA_013812905.1 Pyrinomonadaceae bacterium | reverse complement strand
TGCTTTCTTGACACCCTCTAACTGCCTTCGCATAATGAAACTCCACTTGCGGATGTGGCGGAACTGGCAGACGCGCAGGTCTCAGAAGCCTGTGATGGAGACATCGTGGAGGTTCAAGTCCTCTCATCCGCACCAAAAGCCTGCTAAGGAAAAGACGCGAGCCTGTTAATGAGGGCTCGCTTTTTTCGTCTTATTTTTAGGGAACCATGCCCGGCGCCCAGCGTTTCTTGATCAGGATTAAATTTGTCACAAGACCCTGTGGGGCGGTGTTTTCGTACCGAGAGCGGAATTTAGAGGTACTTTAACAGAGGTGAAGTCACATGAGCTTTGAACGTCCGGCCGCTATCGAACCTATTGTTGGACCACAGCTGCGAGAATCGTCTTCCTCCCACAGCACACCGGTGCAGCTGAGAATTGCTGATCCTCCAGTGCGCGACCGCGTCCAGCGGCTGGTTACCCTTGCTTTGGCACTGCTAAATGAGGCCCAAAACCTTGCCCGCGACAAGGCCTTTACCGAAGCGGCAGCTCAATTGAGGAGCCTCAACATGACGGAGGGCATCGACTTCTACAAAGAGGTTGAGCGCTTCGAAAGTGAGTTGATCCGGCTCGCCCTCGATCGAACGTATGGATGCCAGGCAAAGGCCGCCAGGCTGCTGCAAATCAAGCCCACTACGCTGAATTCAAAAATCAAGCTGCTGGGAATTGAGTATTAAATCGCAGCCGAGTTCAAATCAGAGAATTTAGTTGACAGCCTCGGACGCGCTCTCAGTTTGCGTCTCGCGACCATCGGAGACAGTCAATGGTTGCTCGTCAAAGAGATTTGAGTCAATAAGCGTCTGCACCCAGTACTGCCCCGCCGTGGGAAAAGTAACGTTAACGAAGAAACTAATGTTGTCGGCAAAACCTCCCGCAGTGATTTCGAAACGAGTAGGCTGAGAGACTACTACCGGGTGCTTGCGGTCAGTCGTCAGGATCCTAACTTCGGACAGGTGAACACCTTCGCCGCGCCAGTGGTTGACCACCGCAAACTTAATCAGTGAGACAGGTAACTGTTGGACCATGATGTTTTGAAACACGCCCATGAAAGAGAGCTTGTTACCGACCTCGAGGCGAACGTCGTCGCAGAATAGAGTGTAAAGCAGCTCTAGTTTCTTGTCCGTGTCTTCCGACGTTGGCATATAATCTCCATTGCTAATACAGAGGTCCTAAGCCTGTTGTTCAGCCATGCAGGAAGCGCTGTTCGGTCATCTTACCCTAACATTCCTTTGAACGCCGCTTCATCCAGAACTGTAACTCCCAGCGTCGTCGCCTTGTCTAATTTAGAGCCCGCCTCGTCGCCTGCAATAACGTAGTCGGTTTTCTTACTGACTGAGGAAGTAACCCGGCCGCCACGACTTTCAATCAAGACCCGCGCCTCATCGCGCGAATATCCCGGTAGCATGCCCGTGAGAACAAATTGTTTGCCGGCAAATCTTTCATCAATAGTCGCTCGAGCCGTTTGCTCGATTTTTGTCCGCACGCCAGCGATTTGCAAGCGCCGACAGAGATCCACGTTGCCCGCATCGTCAAACCACCTGCGTACGCTTTGGGCTACGGTCAAGCCAATTTCAGGAATGTCGTCGAGGGCGGCCTCACTCGCTTCAGCCAACGTCTCAAGTGAGCCGAAATGCCTGGCGAGTATTGCCGCGGTTCTGTAGCCTACATGACGAATGCCTAATGCATAAACCAGGTTGGAGAGATCGCGGGACTTGCTTGCCTCGATTTGTGCCAGGAGATTTTCCGCTGATTTTTTTGCCATGCGCTCAAGGCTGACGATCTCCTCCAATGTCAGTTTGTACAGATCACCAGCGTCGCGCAGCATTTT
The DNA here is from genome assembly GCA_013812905.1 of Pyrinomonadaceae bacterium. Classification (GTDB taxonomy): domain Bacteria; phylum Acidobacteriota; class Blastocatellia; order Pyrinomonadales; family Pyrinomonadaceae; genus PSRF01. Next base: position 8,747 of record JACCSP010000296.1, on the reverse strand, counting down.
GTTCTCAACCATTTGATCGACGAGCACCTCGCCTAACCCCTCGATACGCATCGCTCGACGAGAGGCAAAGTGCAGCAGGCGACCCATGAGTTGAGCCGCGCAATCCGCCGCCACACAGCGAGCGACTACCTCGCCTTCCAATCTGGAGATTTCGCCTCCGCACACCGGGCATTTTTTCGGCATGCGGAACCGCTTTTCATCTCCCCTGCGCTTGGACTCGATTACCTTCAGGACCTTCGGAATTACCTCGCCACCCTTTTCTATCAGCACCCAATCGCCAATGCGCACTCCCAGGCGTTTGATCTCATCGGCGTTATGCAGCGTGGCCCTCGATACTGTGGTTCCGGCAAGTAACACCGGCTGGAGATTGGCCACGGGGGTCAACGCGCCGGTGCGCCCTATCTGGACAGTGATCGCCAGCACTTTTGTTGTAGCCTGACGCGCCGGATACTTGTAAGCCCCGGCCCAACGGGGCGCCTTCTGAGTTGCACCAAACTCGTCTTGCAACCGAGTGGAGTTAACCTTTACGACCACCCCATCGATCTCGTAATCAAAACCGTCGCGCTGCGTTTCCATTTGGTTGCAAAACTCGATTACCTTTTCTATTGAGGAGCAGAGTTCTCGATACGGATTGACGCGGAAGCCTGCCTGTTCGAGCCAGTTGAGCGCTTCCCAGTGCGTCGCAAAAGGCTTGCGTTCGCCGGCCAGCAGGTCGTAGGCAAACAGATCCAGTTTGCGCGAAGCCACAACTCCGGAGTCGAGTTGCCGGAGCGTGCCGGCAGCCGCATTGCGAGGATTTGCAAAGCGCGCTTCTCCCTGCTCTTCTCGTTCGGCGTTGGTCTTCTCAAACACGCTTCGCGGTATGAACACCTCGCCCCGCACTTCGACTTCTCTGCCAACCAAATCTCTTTTGGCACGCAGTCTAAGCGGCACGCTGCGAATCGTGCGCGCGTTCTGAGTGACTTCCTCGCCAATACGTCCATCGCCGCGAGTGACACCGCGCGCCAGAATCTGATCGCTATAGTGAAGCGAAATCGATATGCCGTCTATTTTGAGCTCTGCAACGTATTCCAGGGCCCTGCCTTCCGCCAATCTCTGACACCGTTGATCGAAGGCCAGCAACTCCTCGATGTTGTAACTATTGTCGAGTGAGAGCATGGGCCGGCGATGGACGACTTCTGGAAAACCCTCGGCCGGTCGCCCGCCAACACGCTGGGTGGGGCTATCGGGAGTTATGAATTGCGGCTGTTCCTCTTCAAGTTTCTTCAGCTTCTCAAGGAGTTTGTCATACTCCTGGTCGGAGATTTCCGGCTCGTCTCTGACGTAATAGAGTTCCTCGTGCCGCCGAATCTGCTCCCGCAGTTTTTCGATCTCTTTCCCGATTGATTCGGCAGTGGCCACCTTCTTCTCCCGACATCTTCCGTTTCGCACAGCCGGCTAGTGAGCGGCGGCCTTTCTTTCCCGGATACCACTGGTTTTGGTTATGCCGCTGGTTCTGGTTCTAATCTCGCTGGTTGTCTCGCCGAGACTATTTATTACCCGCCCGATAAACTTGATGCTCTGCAAAAAATCATCCACGCGTACGTTTTCGTCGGGCCCATGGGGATTCGAGCCGGCATAACTGATTCCAAAGGACGCGACTGGCGTAGGTGGACAGGAAACTCCGCAAACAGCACCCACCGGTCCACTGGAAGGGTCCATCGGATAAACCAGCGGCGGCATTCCATAAACTTCCATTGCGGGTCCGATGACTGCTCGGGCTACCAGGGAAGTTGCGGGTGCCTTGGCCAACGGAGCGCTGCCCAGTTCAATAATCTCGATATCTTTGAACCCGCGAATATCCAGATGGTCCCTGAGCAATCTCTGCACTAAGTCCGGGGTGAGATCAGGTACTAGCCGAAAATCGAGTCGGGCCATCGCCGTGCTGGGTAGGACTGTTTTGGCCCCGGCGTCTGTGTGTCCGGTTTGAATCCCGCAGATAGTGCATGTGGGACCGAAGATGTGCTCTTTTACGAGCGCCGGTCCTTTCATGGCCCTCACCCAGCCGCCAATGCGAAACTCCTTCTTGAGCCCTGCTTCATCAAGCTCTATCGCTTTTAAGGCTTCCGCGTCTTCTTCACAGATGGGGGCAACGTGAGAAGAGAAACCGTCAATAGTGATCACGCCTTTGGGAGAAGTAATGGTGGCCAGAGCCTGAACCAGCCGCCAAGCCGGATTGGGAACAATCGCGCCCCACTTGGAATGGAGGTCTGACCGGGCGCCATGTGCTCGCAGCTCGAGGAAAGTAATTCCTTTGAACCCCAGACTGATTACCGGACGCTCCTTCGTATCGCGGTAGCCTTCATCCCAGATGCAACCTCGCGCGACCAGCAACTCTGGATGCTGGGTTGTGAACCGGTAAAGACTTTGACTGCCCAACCCATCCTCACCCTCAATTATGAACCGGAGCGATACCGGTAACTTACCAACCGTTTTCTGATAAGCCTCGACCGCTGCCAATCGGGCCACGAGATCTCCTTTACTGTTCGCCGCACCGCGCGAGAAGAGTTTTCCATCCACGATGGTTGCGGCAAAGGGACCGACCGACCAGTCAGTCAAATGGCCGACGGGCTGAACATCATAGTGGCCATAGACGAGAAAAGTCTCTGGACCACCTCCACACTCTCCGTAGATGATGGGGTACCCGGCACCCATCTTGAAGGCACGTGTGCCGATACCGACCCGCTGCATCATTTGTTCAACTGCTTCCGCCATGGCTCGCATACCCGTGCCACGCGCGGCGACTGAAGGCATGCGACAGAGGGCTTGCAAGCGCTCCGTAAAATTTCGCGCATGGCGGTCAACGTAACGATCGAAGCGAGCAAAAGTCATTTCACCTCGACAACATAATCAGTTTTAAAACGACGCGGGGTGCCTGAGCCGGGCGACGCTCACAGAACGGAGGAGGGGAACCTGTATGCAGACTCCGGATTCAGAGTTAAAGGCGCCAAATTTAAAAGCCTGGCCCATCGGCCCGGGTTGGAAAGGTTGGAGTTCCTTAGCCCTGGAGGAGCGAAATAATGTTGCAGGCAGCGCAATCATAATATTCTCGGTCGCAACTCCATATTTCGCGCGCCTTCAGCGCTTCCAAATTCTTGGACCAGGCGTTGACCGAGGCTATTTCGTTTCGCGCCTTTGGCCTTAGATTCAGAGTTTTCAAACAGCCGGTTTGGAGTCAGCGGCTGCGGGCCTGAGGCGCTCAGCTCTCAATTCTCGAGTTTCACACAGTCTCGTTGTAGAGCAGGTACCGGGGATGGGCGGCTGAACGCTCGAATCCAGTGCATACCAGTCCCGCTGAGAAAGCTTGCTCAAATTCTTCTTGAACCCTCAACTGTTCCTGTTTCGCCAGGTTCACATCTCGTTTGATTAGGCCGGGCCAGTCTGCGGGAATGTCAATTGCGGTAACCGGCCCAGGTGGAGGAGCAGGCTTGGCCCCGCCGGCTAGTTTAACGACCCGGGGCGAAGAAAGCTCCCATCCAGCAAAGAGACGGTCGCTGGGAAGTCCCTTGCCAGCCGGAGACCCCTGCTCGGGATCCGTCACGTAGTCGGTTCCGTAAAAGTTTTTGCCATAAGTCCGCACAACCACTCCGAGACGGTTTAGGTTGAAATGCGCGTTGCGGGCCTGCATTGGTTCCCATGTCCACTTAATAAAGCGTCGGCCTTCGGTAAGCGCTCGGTCCCGTTGCGCCCATTTCAGCCGGGCACCGAGTCCCAGATTCTGGTAGTTTTTGTGGACGGCCATCATATGCGAGTAGCCAATGATTTCGTCCTCGCCCCGTATGGCCGCCAGGTGATGCACGAAGCCGACGAGGCGATCGCGGAAGTGGTTCGCAAAGGCTCCCAGGGTCCAGCCCCCGGCCTGACGAGAGACGATCAAATGACGCCGCGGCGAAATCTCAAGATCAGGGAGTCCGAAGACTTCACGCTGCAAGCTCACACACTGGTCGAGCTCCTCAATCGTCACGCATTCGCGAATGTCGATCTCTTTCATGCACCTCTGCTAGGCCTTCATAGAACGTGCCGGTAAATGAATGAGTGCCCGCAAGCCGCCGGCCTCTCGATTCTGAAGCGTTACATTGCCACTAATCAGGTCAATCAGACGATGACTGATAATTATGCCCAGTTCATTGACAGTGGCCTCCCGTCCGCCGGAGAGTCCTTCCGGGTCAAACACGCGCAATAGATCCGCCAGATGTTCTCCGCTGTCGTCGATCCGGATCCGGATCAACCCGGGGTCTCCAGAGGGGCAGCCCCGCTGGGGAGAAAGCGGCGCATCAATTAGGTCGGCGTAAACACTAACTTGCTGTCCTGAGCTACTGCGGCTCACCGCCCAGCCCAGAAAATTGTAAAGAATCTGGCGCAACTTTCCTCGGTCAGACACGACGGTCGTAACTTCAGGCGCGAGGTCGTATTCGAGTCGCACTTGGTTTATATGAGCAGCGCGCGCCACTGCCGCACACGACTCACGCAGCACCTCGCGTAACGAAAACTCCTGCAGAAAGACCTCTGGCTGCTCCCCTTCTAACCGCGATAGGTCTACCAGCTGATTCAGACTAGTTTGAAGTTGAAATCCCGAGTCCTGAATTTTCTTACAAAACCGGCTTTGCGTAGCAGTTAGCTCTTCCTGCTCGAGCAGAATCTCGCTGAAACCAAGAATTGATGTGAGGGGTGTACGCAACTCGTGCGACATACGCGCCAGAAATAAGGAACGATAGTGTGAAATGCGGCGCAGCTCACGGTTAGCATCTTCCAGTTCAGCGCTTCGCAACTTTAACTGTTCGATCAGGTGCTCGACTCTTTGTTTGGCATCGAACCTCAGTTCCGACACGCTCACAGCCTTATCGCGTTCGCTGGTCTCGGTCTGAATTTGGTTGTTGGTGAGTGGCTGACCCATAACTTACCCAACGTGTAGGTTATCCACTGAGGCTAACGATCTCGGGTCGATGACTTAAACCGATTGGAGTCATCAATATAGAACGGTGTGGGAGCAGTGTCAAAGCCCTTCTTCTTCTTTTCCTGATTCGTGCGTTATGATGCTTAAGCAGAACTCGCATGCACCCTGTAGGAGTTACCAGATCGTCTCGCAGCCACTCATGAAGGGCCAACTAAGTGACCACCCACTTGCCGAACTAGTGCATGAGGTCTCTTTGAAGCACCTCTCAGGCACATTGCGATTACAGCATGAAAGCGTCAAGGCCGCCATTTATTTCGATCAGGGTGAGGTCATCTACGCAGCTTCAAATCTTCGAGAGTTGCGTCTTGTGGAGTATCTCAAGAAACACGGGCTTGTTGCCGAACTAGAGGTATCAGCCTCAGGCAATCGCTCGGACGTGTCGCTGGCCGCCACGCTAGTCGCCAGCGGTGTTGTCGATCGACTGACACTAGAATTCGTCTTTAGGAAGCTAGTTGCCGACATTCTCAGAGTGGCTCTGCTTTGGTCCAAAGGGACCTGGGAGTTCGACGACCACAGCCTTCTGGAAGACTCAATTCGGGTGAGACTCGATATTCCGGGCCTCCTGATGGAAGCTGCTCGGAGGATGAAGTTGGAGTTAGTCGCATCGCGGTTTCCTTCTGACAAAGAACTGATCTCGCCTGTCAAAGGCTTACCCGATTTCAACACCCTTATGCCCGCTGAAGGCTTCCTGATCTCCCGCGTGGATAACCCAATAAAGCTTGGCGAATTGATTGCCCTCAGTGGTTTGCGCGAACCGGAAGCGATGAAGACCATTTACGGTCTCCTTCTCGGGAACTTTATAGAACAAGAGCATAAACCTAACGTGTTGCGAGCAAGGCAGCAAGCTGCGGTTAGTCATCCTCCGGCAAGTCTCTCGGCCCCACTGGACTCCCTGCAGAGCCAGGGGGAGGCGTCCGCACAAACCCAGGAATTGGATTTAGATGCATTTCTTGCCAGGCTACACGGCGCCAGCAATCACTACGAAGTGCTGAACGTCATTTCCACCGCACCGCCCGAGCGAATAAAGAACAGCTACTACGCTCTGGCCAGGCTTTACCATCCTGACAAATTCCACTTGCAGACCTCAGCGACGCTACACACGCGCATCGAATCAGCATTCGCGCGAATTACTCAGGCCTACGAAACTCTCATGGATGCAGGACGGCGTTCTAACTATGACGCTAGACTCGCGGCGGTGGAGAAGTCTAGGAAGTTCGCCCGGTCCGCCCCGAAGAAAGTCTTTAAGAAAGCTGACCCAACCAGAGATTCCGACGCTGGCACTGCACCTGAGGTGGAAAGTGAGTCACAGCGTGCCGAGAAGAATTTTAAGGAAGGGTTCGGAGCGCTACAGCAAGGCCAGACGAAGTTTGCCGTTACCAGGCTGGCTGCGGCAGCGCACGCATTGCCGCATGAGGCGCGTTACCGAGCCTACTATGGCCGCGCTCTGGCTGCAGGCGAGGAGACGCGACGCCTCGCCGAGTCTGAACTCCAGACAGCGATTAAGCTCGACCCTAACAACGCTTCTTATCGGGTAATGCTCGCTGAATTGTGTTTCGAGCTGGGCTTCTACAAGCGTGCGGAAGCGGAACTCGTGCGCGCATTCTCCCTCGAACCTAATGACCCAGAGGCACGCGAACTAATGGACAAACTGGAAACGAATCGTACGCCCCGGTAATGACGTTTACCAATCTAAATCATATGTCGGCTATTTCATCAATTAATGAGACAGTTGCCGGTGAAGCATTTTTGCGCTTGGCCGCGACCACCGATCAATTTGAACGTTATGCCAACCCCCATGCCGTTCGCATGGCGGCTATTGCGGACGAGATCGCAAAGCTGGTCCATGTAGGGGGGGAAGACCGCCGGTCATTGCACGCTGCCGCCTTGTTGCACGACTTGGGTGAGACGGCGATGGAACGAGACTACATTTCGCGGCCTGCAGAACTCACCGAAGAAGAACGAATCGACCTTACAAGACATCCGGTCATCGGGGAGCAAGAAGCTTCGCGGGCCGGAGCAACTCGTGCCGCGCAGTTGCTGGTCCGCTGGCACCATGAGTGGTGGAATGGTTGCGGCTATCCCGACGCTCTCAGGGGCGATGAGATTCCACTCGCCGCCCGAATTCTGCGGCTTGCCGATTCTTACACGGCCTTAACCGATGGGCGTCCGTTTCGTCCAGCGCTGACCGCCACCGAGGCGCGGCAACGGATTATCGAATGTGCAGGGATTGAGTTCGATCCGCGGGTTGTATGCCTGTTTCTGTCGCTTGGCGTAATACCAGAACTCGGGTCATACGCCAGGACGGAAGGGCGTGCGAGCGAGAAACCAGAGACAGGGTATCGCGTGTTTTCTTCATTCATGAAGTGACTCGTTTCGCTCCGCTAATGCTGCAGACATCCTGGGAGTTTGTTTAACAACACTATGGCGTATTCAGGTTCAAGCACGTTTTCGAGCGGCTGGCTGGCTTTTGAATTGGGCGTGCTGCGGCGACTGAAATTCACCTCGGCCGCCATCCCATTCACCGGCGAGCCACATCTTTCGGTACAACTGAAGCGCTGGAAAGTTCGCGTCGCGGCAAACGATCCCATGATCTGGTCGTATACAAAAGCTACCGCACTCGTAGAAAACCCGGCGGAGCGCTTAACGGAGAGCGATCTGTCGACTGTTCTTAACGATGCCTACGTGCCTCGCGACACGCTGGATAATTCCTCGCTGGCAAAGTGGTTTAATGAGAGTGACGCCTGGTGGCTGGACAATGTGCGCTTCAATGCGGAGCGCCTTGAATCGGAATACAAGCGGGCCACCGCCTTGACGGTGGGAATGATGGTTGGCGACTACGCCCTCTCATTTGATAAGTCTACCCGGATGTTGCGCCAGCCGCTGTCTTTATCGAACCTCTTCCGGCACCTGACTAAGTTGCTTCCATCGCCTTATGACAACTCATTGCGCAACCGAAGCACGAATCAGGATGTGCGGATGTTTGTCGCCGAACGCCAACATACTGACTTGCTGTTCCTCAGGTTACCTTCGCCAGTCTTGCAGTCGGAGGCATCTCGAGAAACGCTTTCCGGTTGGCGAGAAGAATGGCTACGTGGGGGGGATGATTTTTGGAACGACTTTAATCAGCAGCAGGCAGGCAAGCTTGGAGCTCCGGTACAGAGTAAACAGCAGTATTTGGGAGTTGTCGAAGACCTGCTTAGGACAGCTTCTCACCTCCCGATCTGGGCTATCGCCCAGACTGAGAACGGTTTCATCTCAAGCGAGGAACTGGTCGAGACGGTGAGTCGGATCCGAAAAGTAGACGCAATCTACACCAAAGATTTTTCGGACCTGCTGGGGGTGCGGGCCACAATTATCACGGCGGGCAGTTAGGCTTTGCCATGCTTCGAAGGATCTTCAAGCGTCTTCTGAATTCCGTAAGCTGAGTTCGGTCAGCTGCTTGCTGATTGAGAAAGTGGTTATTGATAAACAATGCGACCATCATTGGACAAATCACTCAAGAGCTGACCTTCTTCTTCTGAACCAGGACGAGCAACTCTTCGAGCATCGCTTCATCCCTCCTGCGTTGCTGACGGAAAGTACAAACATAGTTAGCCGCGATGGAATTGCATGCCTTTTTCGACCGCCCCAAGCTCCGTCTGCATGGCCTTCGACTCTCGACCGTAATTACACCACGCCACCGCCACCGTTCTTGCGAGAGGCCATCTTCCGGATACGCCTAAGAGCGTTCGCGGGTCCGGCGTCAGTACTGGCT
>JACCSP010000295.1 GCA_013812905.1 Pyrinomonadaceae bacterium | reverse complement strand
GAACAGCAGCGCCTCATAAATCGCGTGTTTGATTTTACTGAGGCGGAAGTGAGAGAAGCGATGGTTCCGCGCATAAATGTCGCGGCGGTGCCAGTCGCGGCTGGTTTTCGAGAAGTCAAAGAAGCTTTTCGTAGTCTGCGGTACTCAAGACTGCCGGTCTATCGCGGACGGCTCGATGAAATCATAGGCGTGCTCTTCTTGAAAGACGTTGCAGCTCTAAGTGATATCGAAGAGGAACACTTCGATTTAGAGAGCCTGCTTCATCCACCGCTCTTTGTTCCTGCAACAGCTCGTTTAGGCACTGCTCTCTCGCAGATGCAAACGACGCGCACGCATCTAGCCTTCGTGATAGATGAGCATGGCGGATTAGAAGGCATTGTCACCCTGGAGGATCTCCTGGAAGAGATCGTAGGAGAAATTAACGACGAGTACGACGAAGAGGTGCGCTCTCAGATTATTAAGGAAAACGGATCATTTTTATTGGATGGAATGCTCGCGGTTCGTGATCTGAACCGTCGACTTTCTCTCCACCTACCAGAAGAGGCCGGTTACACAACGTTAGCAGGATTTCTCATGGCTCAAACCGGCCACGTACCGCAGCAAGGTGAGGCGGTGGATTATGACGGCGCGCGCTTTACGATTGAACGTGTTGATGGGCGAAGCATACGCCGAGTGCGCTTCACGCCCGCGAGTGCAGAAGATCAGAATGCCGCAAAGGCCTCTATCGCCTCGCTCGTTCCAGTTACGTGGGTCATTATAGGAACAGCCCTATCGTAAATTAGGCGTCGAGAAGCCTTAACCATCGCAATTCTTTCTGCTTGTGAAACTCGACGTGCGCGGCGATCCTTGATCTTCAATTCTGTTTCGAGGATGTACATTTGAAGCATGAAGTCAGGTTCGCGCCTGAGTTCACGACACTTTTCAAAGTCCTCCCTGGCTTCTCGCTCATATCCTCGATGCATTTGAGCCACTCCTCGACTCAGGTAAGCCCTCGCATGCATAGGCTCTAGCTCAACACAATGATCGAAGTCCGAAACAGCGGCAGCGTAATCACCATCGATCAAATGAGCTCGGCCCCGCTGAAAATAGCTGTCAGCTTGGTGCGGCCGTAACCTGATCGCCTTATCGAAATCGTTGATAGCCTCATCCAGCTCTAACTTTTCTAGTCGGAAGGAGCCACGAACTCGATAAATCTCGGCAATGTCAGCCGCGACCTTTACTATTCTCGAATCTACTCGAAAGGCGCGCTCATAATCCTCAATGGCTCCGTCGAGATCTCCTTTTGCCTGCCGAGCCTTCCCTCGATAGAGATACGAAAGACCAAGGTCGGGATTGCTTTCCAAAGCCTTGTCAAAATCGGCGATGGCGTTTTCGTAGTCGCCCTTTACCAGCTGCGATACACCGCGTTTAACGTACCAATCGGCAGATTCCGTGCGCTGAGCAGAACACGGCAATGCTGTCAGCAAAAGGGTCAGAGACAGCAAACAGGCTACGAAGTTCGTTGAACCTATCAGCATGAAGTATCCAGGACAAAGCTCGTTAGAATTATTATCCAAGCTTGGAAAGATAACTGCAACGGGCGAAGTGACAATCGCTGAAGGAACGGCGTCATCGCGCAGGTTTCGGTTAGCAGAAGGGGTGGATGAGTTGCCGAGACTGTCATAGAAGAAGAGCGGCTGAAAGATAGAGCCGTTTTCGATGAGCGTCTGACATTACTCTTCGGGTGCCTGACTATTGACAGTAGTCGATGCAGCCCGTATACTCACTTTTCTCCCTTACATTTTGTTGAGGGAGGAGAATACTCTTGGTGAAGCTCGGTAGTCCAAAACCATTTTGCGCCAGCTTATGATTTCACCCACCTAATGGCGCACCACGCTACACAACACATTTTTATTCGGCAGTGCGGAATCTAGAGACCAGTTACGCCTTACTCCGCGCCGATCAGTTGTCCGACTCGGCCTTCTGGGTCACTTGCGCGCAAATCATCGGAGATTGTTATGCATTTATCGCTTTCAAGAATTCGGAATAGGTCCTCTTCGCGACGACTATATTCCGTCTGGTCGGTGTTCGCCGGCTTGTTCTTCTTTTTTCTATTGAGCGCCACGTCTTACGCACACGGTGTTGCCGAAGGTGACAAAGGCTACCTCCAGGAAGTCTCCGGAGTGAATATTCTGCCTTTCGTTTATCTCGGTGCCAAGCACATGTTCACAGGGTATGACCACATCCTCTTCCTGCTCGGTGTGATCTTCTTCCTCTATAAGCTGAAGCACATCGGCGTATACGTCAGCCTGTTTGCCATCGGTCATTCGACGACGATGCTGCTGGGGGTTTACTTCGGGACAAGTATCAGTGGCTACCTTATAGACGCCATCATCGGTCTGTCGGTGGTGTACAAGGCCCTCGACAACATCGGGGCCTTCCAGCGCTGGTTTGGGGTGCAACCTAACACCAAAGTGGCGACCCTCGTTTTCGGCCTCTTTCATGGCCTTGGCTTGGCGACAAAGATTCAGGACTACGAGCTTTCTCCCGACGGTTTGATAGCCAACCTGTTCGCTTTCAACGTAGGTGTTGAGATCGGTCAGTTAATGGCGCTGGCCACCATCCTGATTGTGATGGGCTACTGGCGTCGTACCAACAGCTTCCTGCGTCATGCCTACACCGTAAATGTCATCATGATGACTGCTGGGTTCATGCTTATAGGTTACCAGCTTACCGGCTACTTCGCCGGTTAAAATAAAAAGGAATAATTCATGTACAACAACGACCTTCCAACCCGCGCCGAATTACCCAGCAGCAAGCAACTGCTGCGTTCTACACTGATTGCCATTATCGTTGCCACTGTGCTGCTCGTGACGATTGTCTTGCCAAGCGAGTACGGCATTGACCCGACCCGCATTGGCCGCCTCCTTGGGCTGACAAGCATGGGTGAAATCAAAATGGCGCTCGCTGCTGAAGCACAAAAGGATAAAGCTGCCGACGCTACACTGCCCAGCATTCCCAAGACTGACGAGGTAACTGTCACACTCAAGCCGAGGACAGATGCGATAAGTGTCACGCTGAAGCCAGGTGAAGGCACTGAAGTGAAGTTGGACATGCCGAAGGGCGCAAAAGTCAGCTACGAGTGGAGCAGCGCCGGCGGCCCAGTTAACCACGATACGCACGGTGACGCACCAGGTGTTTCCCACAAATATAGCAAGGGCCTACAGGTAGGACGCGATGCCGGGCAGTTGACCGCAGTATTTGATGGTAGGCACGGTTGGTTTTGGCGCAATCGCGGCACGAACGACGTGACCATCACGCTAAAGACCAGCGGTATGTACCGGAGCCTCAAGCGGGTTGCGTAGGCAATCCCGTCCTCGGCAGTTGCAACAGGCGAGAATCATGTTGGCATTTTGCTAGTGGTGCCCCTGGTACCCCTCGGACTATTGACAATAGTTGTTCCCTTCTTGTATTCTGGCATCTTCCTAAACGTCCCTTTGGGAGAAGTATTTTATGAAGCGTATTGATCCTAAAATTACCCTGCGAGGTTACAAGCCGGGCTCGCGCGGCGCGGGCCAGGTGCTTGGCGAGCTTGAGACCGCGGTCATGGAACTGCTGTGGCGGAAGCCCGGGCAGACAGTCAACGAAGTTGAGGAGCGTATGCAGCAGCGTAGCGGTCGCGCTCATACGACCGTACTCACCACTCTTGATCGGTTGTTCCGCAAGGGGTACCTGACTCGCGAAAAAGAGGGAAAGGCCTTTGTGTATGCTCCTCGGTACACACGCGAGGAATTTGAACGAGGCATGGCTCAAGAGGTTTTGGGAGCCTTATTGGGGCAGTGTACCGGCTCCGCGCTATCAGCCTTTGTCGACCTTGTAAGCAATGATGGCCCGGCACTGGATCAGCTTGAAGCGCTGATCAGAGAGAAACGGCGGCAGCGCGGCACCAGCAAAAAAGAGGTGGGAGCGTAGTAGTGCTGATTACGGCGATTGAAAATTTCGTTTTGTTCAGCACATTGTTGTCGCTGGCAGCCTTTGCATTCTCGTACGTTGCCAGGAGAGCAGCGAATAATGGTTTGTGGTTTCCACGCGCCGCTACACTCACACGCCTTTATACCGCAGCCCTTGTATTTCCGCCGGTTACCTCCGCGTGGCTGGTGATCGCGGCTCTGCTACCGGAGTTCTGGCTGGGCCGTTCCGGCTTTGACGCGGCCCACCCGGCTCCGCTTCATGAGTTGCACTTGCTTAGCGATGTGACAGCAAGACTCGAACCGACCCTCGGCTATGCGACGGCATTGTTTATTGCAGGAGTCGTTGTTTTTGCCGCGTGGTCCAGTGTTCGCAACTTTTTCAAAGTGGGTAGTGTTATCAAGCGCCTTGAAATGACGGCCGCTCAGCCGCCCGCAGAACAAGTCACCTTAGTCGAAACTATCGCGTTGCGTCATGGACTAGAAGTGGGACTGGTGCTAAGCAATTATCCATTTTCTTTCGTGTGGGGGTTCTCGCGCTCGAAGCTGGTGCTTTCGTCCGGTTTGCTCTGCTCGCTTACTGCAGAAGAACTAACTGGAGTCCTGGAGCATGAAGCGGCCCATCACCAGCGGCGTGACAATCTAGTTAAACTCTTTCTGTCATGTTGCTCTCGTGGTTCGATCGCGTTCCCACTGTCGCGAATGATTCTGGCCTGGCGTGCCGAACAGGTAGAGATCGTATGTGATGAAGTGGCATCTGCACGTACTTCTGCGCCGCTTGAAATTGCGGAAGCGTTGGTGAAGCTACGACGTCAGACCGCGCCTGTGATCGCCTACGCACCGACCGGAGCATCAAGCTTTGTGCCGCAGGACTTGCCGAGTTTTGAACTTCGCGTGCACCGCTTGCTTGCCCTCGCTGACGATTTAGAGGTGGACGGCCACCTTGCTTCATTGGCTCCGCCGCGCATCAGTTCATTGTTTGCAATCGCCGCGGTTTTTTCTGCCAGTCTGATGTCATTATTCTTGCTGGCGCCTCTGGCTGTACACCATGCCATTGAATCCCTAATTCAGCTCGTCTAACAAAACACCTAGAAGGACCTCGATTAGAAATGTTCCAAAGCTCTCTTCTCCTACCCACAAAAACTACAGCGCGTCGTCGGTTCTTGATCCTGTTCCTGTCGCTTGCACTCCTGGGTTTTACCAGCTGCGGTTCGCGCCAAAAGGCGGAAGCCGATCACGAAGAAGAAGCTATTGCGCGCACGGAGTTTACTAACCGGATAGAAAACTTCTTCGAATACGAGCCGCTGAAGGCAGGGAAGCCAAGCCAGTTTCTGATTCACCTAACCGATCTTACGGACGGCACTCCAGTGGAAAAGGCGGAGGTGACTTTGTCGGTTAATTCCAAAGGTGGCGGTGAGGTTGCCCAAGTGAAGTCACGGGTCGGCAAGGTCACAGGCATTTACGTTGCGGATGTCAATATCCCAAGGGCGGGCGAGTACAACATTGAGTTTCATATCAAGAATTCAAAGCTGGACGAACGCCTGCCGTTGACCGACTTCAAGGTGGAGTGAACGAAGACTGTGACTAAATACTTTCGAATGTTAATGGCAGTCGGGCTGAGCTTTTGGTTTTTGGCCCTTCCAGCAGCATCACGCGCTCAAACTACCTCCATGGTACAGGGAACGCCGACCGCTGACGTACTGACACTCCAGGACGCGACGGAGGAATTCCTGCGCCGGAATCTGTCATTGGAAGCCGCGCGATATGAAATCGGCGTTGCCGAAGCCGAACGAGTTGGCGCTCGTCTGCGGCCCCGGCCTGGGTTGACGTTCAGCGCCGAGAATCTTCGTATCAGCGGACCGACGCCGTTAAATCACCTTTATGAAATAGGAGCAACAGTTGCGCAACCCATTGAGCTCGGCAACCGCCAGGGACTTCGGCTGGAAGTAGCTGATCGCACCGTCGCAGTGGCGGAGGCGCGTTTAACTGACGTGTTACGCCGACGCTTGTACGACCTCAAGCGCACTTACTATGAAGCAGTTCTCGCCCGCGCCATTGTCCGAATAGCGCGTGACAACCGGGAAGGGTTCGATGAGCTCGTCCGCTTTAACACTGCCCGCTTTGAAGAGGGTTACATCGCAGAAGGAGAACTGATCAAGGTGCGGCTCGAACGGATAAAATTCGATACGGTGACTGCCAATGCCAATCTTTCATTTAGGCAGGCAGCAATCCAACTAATCGAACTGCTTGGGGCGAGTGACTACGAACGCGCCGCTGCGCTTGACGTAACCGGATCATTAGAAGTTCGTCCTCTGTCTCTCAATCTCATGCAGTTGCGCGAATTGGCACTGGCCAATCGCCCCGACGTTAAAGTGGCGGAATCAGAGATCGCGCGAATGGAGTCAGTCGCGAAACTAGAACGGTCGCGCGCCAAGGGTGAACTCACTCCGTACGTTGGTTACAAACGCGTTGGCGTCGATAACGCTGTGCTTGCTGGTGTGACCGTGACTTTACCTTTCGGCAATCGTAATCAGGGCGGCATCGCACGTGCCGAAGCCGAGCGCAAAGTCGCTGAATCAAATCTTCGTTTTGCTCGGAACCGTGCACTGGCCGAAGTAGAAGCAGCTTACCGGGCGTATGAGACTGCTCGCGAACAGGTAAAAGCTTACGAGGCAGGCATTCTCGATCAAGCAAATCAATCAAGCGAGATCACTTTAGCTGCTTACCGGGAAGGTGCAGCGGAGTTGATCACGCTGCTGGAGGCCCAGCGCACGCGCGCTGAGATCCGCACGAATTACTTTCGCGCTTTATTCGATTATCACATGGCACTTTTTCAGCTTGAAGTAGCGACAGGAACAGATATCAAACCATGAGTCACTCAACAGATAGAGATCTAAACACATCAGCCGAGCAGACTACTGAACACGAAGTGCGAGTTGAAGAAACAACTCGACGGTCGTCATTAACAAGCCATCCACACTTCAACCGGATTCTCCTGGTTGGCGGAGTTGCGTTGGTTGCGCTCTTCATTTTGATCTACGCCATCTTTTTGCGCAGTGCGACTAAGACCCAAACGGCGGAAGCACCCGCTGCTCCTAGTGCTACCGGCACGGTGAAGTTTCTGATGGAGCAACAGTGGCTGATCCGGATGAAGTTGGCGCAGGTTCAAGAACAGCAAGTGGCTCGGCAGATCGCTGCCGTCGGTCGTGTTGTTCCGGCGGCGAATAGGCAAGCACTCGTCGCCCCTCCGGTAGCCGGTATCCTTGCAGGATCAAGTATGCCGCGCGTAGGTCAACGAGTAGCACAAGGACAAACTATCGCTGTGATACAGCAAACTGCAACGTCAGCGGAGCAAGCGCAGGTCCGAGCCGCAGCCGCATCGGTGCAGTCACAGAACGCCCAGATCGAAGTTGAGAATGCGCGGCTTAACAGTGAACGCCGGACGGCGGTGGGCGAAGCGGAAGCAGCGAGGGTTAGGCTCGATCTTGCTCAGAAGGAAGCAGAACGCGCACGTCGTCTCTTTGAAAAGAAGGCCTTCTCCGAAAGGCAATTACAGACCGCCGAGGCCGAACGTAACTCCGCGCAGGCAACATATGACGCTGCAATCAAACGGCGCGACGCTCTCGCTTCAGCGCGATCAATTGGAGCTTCGACGATACAAGTTGGAAGCGCGAACTCAAGTCATACCGTGCGAGCGCCGCTGAGCGGTTACGTCACCAAGGTTAACAAATCGATCGGTGAACAGGTCGGGGCGGGCGAAGCAATACTTGAGATTAGCAATCTGGACACCGTTTGGATTGAAGCTCCGATTTTCGAACGAGACTTGAGCCGTCTAGGCGGCAACGTCACTGCTACCTTTACTACTGCGGCTTATCCAAATCAGGAATTCAAGGGCACTGTGTTGGATGTAGGAGCAGTAATTAACGAACAGACGCGTGCAGCCACGGTGGTCTTTCAAGTACCCAACAGCGGACGCGCGCTTCGTATTGGGATGCAGGCGAACGTGCGCTTAGACGCGGGTGAATCGGTGACGGCGATGATGATACCTCGCTCGGCGGTGCTTGATAACGAAGGCAGAAAAATCGTGTATGTGCTGCTGTCGGGCGAAGAGTTCGAGCGCCGTGAGGTTACGCTTGGCGATGAATACGGTGACCAGGTCGCCGTCTTGTCAGGGCTGAATCGTGGCGAGCGCGTCGCGACCCAGGGTGCTTACCAGATCAGGCTGCAAGAGCTTCGGCCGGCGGATGCTGGCGTGCATTCACATGAAACCTAAACGCTCATAAGGTCGGAAAAAGGACAATTGAGAGCTCTACCGTATGCTAAATAGAATTATTCTATGGTCGCTCCGCAACCGGCTGATGGTCGTCATCGCCGCTGTCGCGCTGATGATTTACGGCGGCTACGTCACTACGCGCACGCCAGTCGACGTGTTTCCCGATTTGACTGCGCCTACTGTTACGATCCTCACCGAGTCGCACGGCCTTGCACCGGAAGAGGTGGAGTCGCTCGTGACGCTTCCTATCGAAGCCGCGATGAATGGCACTTCGGGAGTTTATCGCGTTCGATCAAACTCCGCCATCGGTATCTCCATAGTCTTCGTCGAATTCACCCTGGACACCGACATCTATCGCGCGCGGCAGCTTGTCAACGAGAAGTTGCAGCAGGTGCGAATGCCCGCGGGAGTGCCGCCGCCGACTCTCGGACCTATTTCCTCGACGATGGGCGAAATCATGCTCATCTCGATGACCAGCAAGACGACTTCGGCGATGGAGTTGCGCTCAATTGCCGACTGGATAGTGCGCCCACGCCTGTTAGGTGTGACCGGCGTCTCACAGGTGATGCTTATCGGGGGCGAAACGAAGCAGTTCCAGGTGCTGGTTGACCCGGCGAAACTCGCTGACTACGGACTGACACTGGAGCAAGTCGTGGAAGCCGTCACTGCGTCGAACGCGAACGCAGCAGGCGGTTTCCTCGAACGCACGAACGAAGAGTTCCTGATTCGCGGGCGCGCGCGTGTCTATTCGCCGGAAGACCTCGCCAACTCCGTTATCACTGTGCGCAATGGGACGCCGCTGCTCATCGGTAACGTGGCGACCGTTCAGGCGGGCGCAGCACTCAAGCGCGGCGATGGCAGCTTCAACATGCAACCAGCAGTTGTCGCCACCATCCAGAAACAACCAAACGCCAACACCCTCGAAGTGACCGAACAGATCGAGACGACGCTCGCCAATCTCAAAGCAACACTTCCGCCTGATGTGACGATTGACACCAAGGCGTTCCAACAGTCCGACTTCATCAACCGCGCCGTTGGGAATGTCCGCGTGTCAATTATCGAAGGCGGGATCATGGTGACGGTCGTGCTCTTTCTCTTCTTATGGAACTTCCGCACGACGTTCATTAGCCTCACTGCAATTCCGCTCTCGCTCATCACAGCGATTCTGGTGATGAATTACTTCGGCATTTCGATTAACACGATGACTTTGGGCGGTCTGGCAATCGCCATCGGCGCGCTCGTGGACGACGCCATCATTGATGTCGAAAACGTCTTCCGCC
>JACCSP010000282.1 GCA_013812905.1 Pyrinomonadaceae bacterium | reverse complement strand
GACGCCATGCCACTGCAAAAAAATAAGCGTTGCGCATTGACTGGCCCGCTTGGTAGAGAATCAGCTTCCGGGCGAAGTGAATGGGTTCCAGGTAGTTGAGGAGCCGATTGTGTTCGGCCTCTGGGAGGGACCCCAGCAAACGGTTTCTGGCAGGAGGCTTATTTTAGAATTTAGCGGATTACTAAGTTTAAGTTAGTCTTGTCATCTTCAAATCAACTATTACAGCAGAATGTGGAGACCTTCCTGAGTGAAGTGACCGTCATGCGTGAGCACATCCGTAATGCCGCGCTCTCGCATGATCGTCATCGAGACGCAGTCGATGAGGCTGTAGCTTTTGTCGGGTCGTGCTTCATATAACTCGAGTCCGGCGAAGAAACCATCGCGCTCAACGAAGATGGTCTCTATATGCTTGTTTGCCAGAATGGCACGCACATTCGCCGTTGCGATCCGCCGCAGCCGCTCGCCCAGGCCGCTGAAATAGTTCAAAACTTCCGCCAAGACGGCATCGGTCGTAAGGAGGTTCGTTCCTCCGAGCATGCTGCTAGCTTCGATTGCTGGCGCGTGCCACTGATCGTGCGGGTTAATAACTGCCACCCAATAGGCCGTGTCGACAAAGACGTATCTCACGATTACTTCTTAGGTGAGCCATAAAGATAATGGTCGTGCTGTTCGGCTCCGTCGGTAGGCAATTTGGCCCACTCCTCGTCAGGAACGTCCGCCGTGATTTCTCTAATAACTTCCCAAATTGATCGGTCATCTTTGTTCGGTGCCACGGGTGCCGTGAGGTTCTCGACAAACTCCAGCACTTGCTGCTGCTTCTCAACCGGCAACCCGCGAAGCTTTTCGATAACAGATTCTTCAATGTTCGCCGCCATGGTTAATTCTCCTTCCGCCCCATGATACCTTCATCAATGGTCGATTGTCAGTGTTGGTTATGCTGCAAATCGCCGCAAATCTTGCAGGCCGGGACAGACACGAGCGGTCAAGCTTGCAAGGAATTCCCGGTAACGCTTCTTATCGCCGGCCACTACTTCGATCTGTTTGCGTCGAGGACTACTGGCGACCAGGTACTCCTGCCTGAACCCTTTGATCTCCGGCGCACCGGTGCGCGGATCGACTTTGACTTCATATCCCAGCTTCTGGAGCTGCTCGCTCAACACTGAGCGATAGATCGCAGTGGCGTACTTTTGACTGCGATACAACTCAATGGGTTGAAGGGGTTTGACTTGGCCGTTCTCTAGTTTTGTGAGGTTGAAGATGACTGCGTGAGTGTGTAGTGCGGCGCGGCCGCAAGTGAGAAACAAGCCTGGTTTGCGTGAATCCATTGATCTGCTTACATCGGCGCAAGTCTCCCTGTTTCCAAGAAACACAAACAAGCCCCGCAGCAGGGCGTACCGAAACTGAGATTAACATTTGGTGGGACAAGGTTAAGCTTGCACCACAATCGATGTTTTTCGAAGCAATTTGGAGCGGGCGACGAGGCTCGAACTCGCAACTTTCAGCTTGGGAAGCTGACACTCTACCATTGAGTTACGCCCGCTTTTGGGAAGGATAACTGATTCAGAATCTCTTGCGCCACCTTTTAGGCAGTCTCTAGTCGGCAGCAGAAGTTACTGAGCCAAATTAAAATGAGAAATAGCAAATGGATTGGAAAAATGACTCGAAACCGTGCGCCCGGGAAAGACAATGAATGTAAGAGTGCTTTTGCCCACTGTCTACTGCCCACTGCCTACTGCCTTTAGGTATCTCTCGGTAACTTCCGCCCAGCGACCCTGCGCTTTGAGAATCAGTTGAATCACCTCGCGAATGGCGCCCGACCCACCGGCGGCTTGAGTTACTAAATGGGCAACGGCGCGTGTCTCTTCGGCCGCATCAGCAACCGCAACCGCAAGCTCCGAGCGCAGCATGAGTGGAATGTCGTTTAAGTCGTCGCCAACAAAGGCCACCTCGGTCTCGTCGACTTCAGCTAATCTCAGCAGCTCGTCGAAATCTTGAGTCTTGTTCTCGGACCCTTGCCGGAGATACTCGATGTACAGGCCGTGGGCGCGTCGTTCCAAGGCCCTCGAGTTGCGTCCCGAAATAACCCCTGACTTAAGCCCGGCGCGATGCCACAGGTCCAGACCGAGCCCGTCGCGGACGTTGAAAGTTTTCTGCTCGTCGCCATCATCGATCAGCCACAAGCGGCCGTTAGTAAGTACACCATCGCAGTCCATCAGCAATAGCTTGATGCGTGCTGCGCGCCGTTCGATTGATGGGATATCTTGCATGGGAAGTGCCACAGACTACAGTCTTATCCGGTATCTCGAATCCGACAGTCACCGGCCCGCGAAGCGTGGCGAGAGCATAAAGCATAGGGTGGAGCGCAGCGGAACCCCAAGTCAACAAACACAGATTCAACAAGCTCGCGGAGCGGGCGACAGCAGCAGATTACGAACCTTGTTCGTAGTTAACCTTCATTAATGATATCTCTTTTGTTTCCGCTGCCGCCCACTTCGCGGGCTAGACACTCAAATGCGATTGTCCCTGGGCTCACGCACAAGGCTTTATTCGTTCGCCACGCTTCGCGGATTCGGAATCCAATTGCCCCCCTCTTCGCGTCCACAGCGATCCTGCAGGACCGCCTGAACCGCTCGGAGGATCAGAACAGACTGTGTTCGACTATCTAACTTCGAACAATTCGACCCCCGTCAGATTCCAACCGCCCCCAGCGCGGGAAAGGATCAATACTGCCGTCCCGGATTGTTGTTGACCCAGCTCTTTCGCGCTGATGCTGACGTCTACCGCCATTAGATTAGAGTCGAGCGGTTCGGTGCGCAAAACAGTCGTCTGCCAAATCTCAGGCTGGCTACCAACTATGCCCCCAATGAACCTCACCAATTCACCAGGGACAATGCGCGATTCCAAGTCCACTTTCTTGCCGCTGGTAATCGCCTGGTCGAGTTGCTTCACGAAAGCTCGGACGGATTCGTCAACGGGCGGAGCGCCCGCGGCCGACTCGGCCCGAATCCTGGCGGCCCTGGCCGTAAGAGATGAAGCATAGTCCGCATCGGCGCGCACGGCATCATTGAATCGTTTAGCAGCCTCCGCGGCCCGTCCTTTCTTTAAACTGATCTCGCCGAGTCCGATGTTGGCCCAGGCAAGCGTGCCAGGAGCTGGCAACACCTCGTCGAGAGCCGTTCGAAATAGCTTTTCGGCCTCCTCAATACTGTTCTGGGCCAGCAGTGCGCGCGCCAGTATTATGCGTGCCTCCTGCAAACGCGGATGGATTGCAAGTATTTCCCTGGCCACCAACTCCGCTTTGGGGTAATCCTGGGCGCCGAAGAAACGCGTGGCTTCGGCTATTGCTTCTCCTATGTCGCGGCTACGAGGCGCGGAGTCGTTGCCGTAATCCAATTGCGGGTATAGTTTTTCAGGATCGATTTCAGCGCGAACGAGCTTAGTGGTCGTTCTAAATATTGCCTCGGCGAAATTGCGGGCTGGTATGTGGATTTCCACCGACAACTGTTCTCCTCGATCCGTTGTTGCCGTCACCGTCACCAATGCGTCCGTAGATCCTAGATTTCGCAAGGCGGAAACCCACTCACTACCTCGTTGTTGTGGCAAGCCTATCATCAGATCCATATCGACAACCTGGTCTATCTGCTGATCAAGCAACGTCTTTAACTTCTCCCCCCCTTTTTGGGCCAACGCGCCCCGCAGAGCGGCTAGACTGAGCCCATGGAGATTGTCTTTACCTGCCTGTAATTGCTCACGGACCGTAGCCATGAAAGTCTCACGACCCAGTCGGCGGTCGGCGAGACGCCAGACCATCGCCCCCCTGTTGGGCACAGAATTGAAGTACGTATCATCGAGGGGAGTTGAGCGAGATATGGGCGCATCTCTTTTGGCAACTGCGCCGAAAGCCAGTCGTTGGCGCAAGAGCTCAGTGGCAGCGGCTTCGCGACCAAACTGCTTCTCAACAAACAGGATGGCCAAAAATCGCACCAGCCCGTCACGAATAACACCGCTGCCTTCGCCACGCACTGCCGTCTGACCACCAATCCACATACGCGCGACTGATTCAGAAAGCAGCAATGCGGTCGCCGAGTCGATCTTCGAGCGGCGAAGCGCTCCGGCTTCAAGCAAGACTGTGCCGGCCTCATTGAAACCAGAACCTCGTCTGACAGAAACGATGCGTATCGGCGCGGCAGGCGCGGGACCCAGCATAGCTGAATAAAAGGCTCGCGCACTCGCGACCAGACTCATGATCGACTCTGCTTGCCTGCGTTCCTCTGCAGCCGCGCCCCTGTGCACCAAAGTCCATATGTCTTTGACCTCGCCCATTCCATCGATTCGGTCCCACTCGCCTTGGACAAAGAAGGGCTGCGCATTGAGCACTTGTTCGTACACACTCGGGCCTAAACCGCTCTTATCAACGCCCGACGAAATCGCCCTGGGTCCATTTATCGTCAGACGGAAAGGTGCAGTATCGCTCCCCCGCACGGTGAATGGCGTGTTTGGCGCGGGATACCAAAACGATTGGGGAAGAAACTGCGAACCCATTGGAGAGATCGCCGCCAAACCTGTGTTGTTCTCAATTGGAAGGCTATAGGAAACGCTCACATTCGTACTTCCATCTGGCGCGACGGGGCTGGGCAGGGTAACGGTTACACGCTGCAGATTTCCCCGCGCCTCCGCGACGGTCCGAAAGTTCGCCGTCGCGCCCCCCACGGCAACCGACTTAAAGCTGGCCTTGTTATTAATGCGAAATGTGAAACTTGTGCCCGCGCCTTTGCCAACATTTCGGGCAGCAAGAACTGCAACCGCCGACAACGCCCGCTCCGCTGGTTGTGGCGTTGCCGTGATATCGAAGTGTGTCACTTGCCACACCGCGCGCGCCTCTTCCTGCGCAGCGGCGGATGAGAAAGCGAATGCGCTAAGAACAAAGATTACTATGAGCTTTTCCATATTCGCGTACGTGATCTCAGTGTGAGAGACGATCCACTAAATCGCACGAAATGGCACTAACAGGATTTCGTGTTAGTTTGTGTAGTTTCGTGGATCGCTTGTGACAGCCGAAACCTATATATATGACCCAGGATCTACGATAGGGGTAGGGAGAGGCGATTGGATTCGCTCCCCCTCCCTCCGAACCGGACTGGCAGTTTTCCGCATCCGGCTCTCCACTTAGTGGGTCACCTCAGCTTGTTTAGCTTCTGGCACTGCCGCTGGTTTTACTTCCGGTTGTCTGTTGTTCACGTATCCACCTTCCTGCGCTCCCTTCCGCT
>JACCSP010000251.1 GCA_013812905.1 Pyrinomonadaceae bacterium | reverse complement strand
GAATCGAGTAGAAGAGCGCCGGCTCCATGTAGTTATGACCCAGGATCACGGCGTTCTTTTCGGCCTTCACCTGATTGATCTTTGCCGCAATCTCCGACTTCATCCGCAGCTCAAAGTCCGGGACCACATCAGAGAGCATCACCTTAAGCTGGTCGTAAATCTGATCCGCGGAAGTTTCTTTACCGAGTGTAGCTATCATGTTTGTTTAGTTGATTATTTGCGGTCAATGGTTTTCCGTGGGGCATCACGTCAGGTGGGCCACGGCTCAGCGGTCACCCGGTCCACTTCAAACTCACGTCAAACACCCTGGCAGAATGCGTCAACGACCCCACAGAAATAAAGTCCACGCCGGTTTCGGCAATTTCGCGGACGTTCTCGAGCGTGACATTTCCGGAGGCTTCCAATATTGCGCGTCCTCCGTTCAAGGCAACCGCTTCATGCACGACTTCCGGCGTCATGTTGTCGAGCAGGATGCGATCAACTTTCAAATCCAAGGCTTCCTTAACATCTTCTAACGTGCGGGCCTCGACTTCGATCTCGAGATTGGTTGCAGACCGCGGTCCCCACGCGGGCAGGCCGCCGGGGGTGGTAGCTGCGCGCGCGCGCTCGACCGCCGCAGTTATAGATCCGGCAAAGTCGATATGATTGTCCTTGATCAAAACCATATCGAACAACCCCATTCGATGGTTTTCACCACCACCACGTCTCACCGCCAGTTTGTCAATTGCCCTGAGGCCGGGGGCCGTCTTGCGCGTATCGATAATTCTCGTTGACGTTCCGGAAACCTTAGCAACAAACTGTCGAGTGAGCGTGGCGATTCCTGACATGCGCCCGAGGAAGTTAAGTGCCGTTCGCTCGCCCGTTAACAAGGCCCGGGCCGAGCCAGAGATATTTGCCAACACGGCGCCGCTCGTAACTGGAGCTCCCTCGGCCACGCCACGTATGAAGCCAATCTGATCCTCGAGCTGGAGGAGCACTGCATGCGCGACATCCAACCCGGCAACAACGCCAGCATCTTTTGCCAGGATTCGGCCTCGCAGGACGGCGTCGGCGGGCACAATGCTGTTGGTTGTGACATCGCCCGGTCCGATGTCTTCCGCCAGGGAGCGCTTCAGACACTCGACGATCTCGAACGGCAGGGCCGTAGCCAAAGTAGATTCTGGTTTCATAAATAGTTTTTGGCTAGTGTATGCCCTGTGTGACCTTGAAACAAAGCGCGCTAGAGACCGCGAAGGGGGCGGCAGCCAAAATAAAAGAGGCATCGTTGATGACAATTAACCCATGAACAGACTGCCTTGACTGCTGTCGTCCGCTTCGTGGGCTGGTTGAATCATATTTGGTTCGTTGACCTAGAGGGTTCCGCTTCGCTCCACCCAAGGCTTTACGCTTTCGCCTCATCCGCAGGCTGGTTGAGCGATCAGAGTTTGATTACTGGACCGCCTCGGCGTTACTCTGCAGTTCCAAAGAAAAGTTCAGCCGGTTAGGAGAAACAATGATGGGTGCCAACACCTTGAGCATTACTGACAATCGCACTGGCAAGGAGTATGACCTTCCAATCGAAAATGGCACTATAAAAGCGATGGATCTCCGCAAGATAAAGGCCTCAGCGGACGACTTTGGGCTGATGACTTACGATCCGGCGTTTATGAACACGGCTTCCTGCAAGAGCCGCATCACGTTCATCGATGGCGACAAGGGCATCCTGGAGTATCGCGGTTATCCCATCGACCAGCTCGCCGAAAAAAGTACTTATCTGGAGGTCGCCTACCTGCTACTCAACGGTGAGTTACCTACCGAGACGCAGTTGAATGACTGGAAGCGTAATATCACCTATCACACTTTCATAAACGAAAACATAAAGAAGGTAATTGATGGCTTTCACTACAACGCTCATCCGATGGGCATGTTTGAAGCTACGCTGGGCGCTCTTTCAACCTTTTATCCCGACGCCAAAGACATTTTCAATAACGAGCTTCGCTGTAAGCAGATCTATCGACTCATCGCCAAGGTGCCCACCATTGCGGCTTTCGCTTTTCGCCACCGTATCGGCATGCAGTACGCCTATCCCGATAACGATCTGAGCTACGAAGGTAACTTTCTGAACATGATGTTCAAGACCACGGAACTGAAGTATCAGCCCAACCCCGTGCTGGAACGCGCGCTGAGTGTGCTTTTCATTCTTCATGCCGACCACGAACAAAACTGCAGCACCAACGCTATGCGCAGCATTGGCAGTGCCCACACTGATCCCTTTTCAGCGTTGGGCGGAGCGGCAGCGGCGCTCTACGGACCATTGCACGGCGGGGCCAACGAGATGGTCCTGCGAATGCTGAAAGAGATTGGGTCGCTGGATAAGGTTCCTGATTACGTGAAGCGCGTGAAGGCCGGCGAGTTTCGTTTGATGGGCTTTGGCCATCGGGTCTATAAGAATTACGATCCGCGCGCGCGGATTATTAAGCAAGTAGCCTCTGAAGTCTTTGAAGTGACTGGCAAAGATCCGCTGCTGGATATTGCGCTCGAGCTGGAGCGCATTGCGCTGGAAGATGAGTATTTCGTGACCCGCAAACTTTATCCCAATGTCGACTTCTATTCAGGAATTATTTATCAGGCGATGCGGTTCCCGCTGGACATGTTTCCAGTGCTGTTTGCCATTCCGCGGACGTCAGGGTGGTTGGCGCAATGGGTAGAGTTGCTGGAGGATTCCGAACAAAAGATCGCACGACCACGACAGGTTTACTTGGGCTACCGGAGTCGGGATTATGTTCCGATGGACCAACGCCGGCCGGCAGGGTCAATCGCGGCAGGGTCATAAACACTGCGCTTGGCTGAGAGTCGAATATCGAAGAAACTATTCATTTTGGAAATGCTGGAAACTGACTTTCATGGTCCTGCTCGATACGTCCAAGGCGGTGTGCTCGCCAACATACACCCAAAGGCGGGCGGAGGGGTTTTATTTCAGCATCTTCGCACCAACCTCTTTCAACAGCTTGGCACAAACAGCCGCTGTTGTCTGGATCGGATCCATCCGCGGATTAAACTCCACGATGTCGGCACCAACAACCTTTGCTTGCAACCGCTGGATGAGCCCGATTGCTTGTCGCGTAGACAGCCCACCCGGCTCACGGTGAGAAACGCCCGGAGCAAAAGCTGGATCGAGAGCGTCCACGTCGAAAGAGATGTACACCGGCGAAGCGAAGTCCAGAGTTAGATCATCTCGCCAATGTCTCATTTCAATGACTTCCACTCCGAACCTCTCGGCCTGCTCTCTTTGGTGCCCATTAATTGTGCGGATGCCGACCTGAACGAGTCGCTTCGCCAGGCCCTCTTCCATGATTCTCGCAAACGGGCTCGCGTGTGAGTGGTGATTTCCCAATAGTTCGTCGTACAGATCGGGATGAGCGTCGAAGTGCAGAATGCTCAGACCCGGGTATTTCCTACTGACGGCTCGAATGATCGGATACGTGATCGACTGATCTCCCCCCAAACAGATCGGGGCAAGATTGTCGGACAAGAGAGTTCGAACTGAGTCTTCGATTAAGGAAAACATTTCCGTTCCCACAACCGGTTCGACGTCACCCGCGTCGAAAAAAGTCCCTTCCGCACCCAGGTCAACCCCCATCTCGCTCCAGAAGTTCGAAGCGTCGGAACGGAAGGCTGCTCGAATTTGCGGCGGAGCATCAGCCGCTCCCTTCATGGAAGATGAGTTTTCGTCGTAACGAAAACCAATCAACGCAAGTTTGTAGGGTGGAGCCGAAACGTCCTCGAATTGATTCATCCTTTACCTCGGAATAACAAAAGTTGGGAAGAAGCGCAGTGAAAATCGGAGAAGAGATGGTGCACGCGGCAGGGCTCGAACCTGCGACCTTTTGATTCGAAGTCAAACGCTCTATCCAACTGAGCTACGCGTGCGTGTGAAATCCCAAGGGAAATGGTAAATGGTAAATAGTAAATCGTAAACCAGACCAACGAACGTGTACTTAGACTGCTTAGGCCAATCACAAAGTACAAAGCTCAGAGTACAAAGTACCAAGCTCATTTCCCCTGAAACTCTTTCCGAATAAACCTCACAAGGTCATTAATCTCTTCCGCACTAAGCTTGTCCTTGAACGCGGGCATCTCGTCGTCGCCCTCAGAGATCTGTTTCACAAACTTCTCGTCAGTATGGTTTAACGCGTGACCGTCTCTCAGGCTGGGGACTTTCACCTTTCGCCCTTCAATCTCCACCGGACCGCCCTGACCCCTGTCGCCGTGGCAGTCCTCGCAATTCTTCCGAAAGTCGAGGCGCGCTTCGGCAGACGGATCCGGAGTGGCTGTGGCTGTCGCTGTCGCCGGTGAAGCCGACGGCTGAGTGTGATTAGTTGTTAGTGTGCCCGAAGTGTTGCAGGCGGTGGCAAAACATCCGACTACCAAAATGAGGGCCGCAAACTTGGCAGAGGTCATCCTTAGGCTCCATCGCGGATCAGTTGTGTTGGATTTGAAAAAGCCCGGGCAGTATAGCACCGGCACGGGAGACGCGAGAAGTCCGAGGTTTTCGGGTGATGTACTAATTCCACTTTTCCTTTATGCTTTTCAGTGAAGCAAAACCGAAGTTTCTCTCTGTCAGAGCAGTTCGCCCGGCCTAGGCGATTCACGGAATCAAACAAAGTGAAACGAAATCTTGTTAGTATCATTTCGTGTGGTTCGTGGATCGTTGCCTCCTTAAAGTTCAGGGTTGCGGATTGCCGTATCCGGCAACGGTTCGACTGTTAGGAGGCCATGACGGCACTTCCGCGCTAAATGTTGCTGAGTTGCAAACAAACACAATAGCGAGCAGAATAACTTTGCGCCTGAGCATTCTCATCGATTTCGCAAACAATCATGAAATAGCCGCTGCAGAGTTGGAAAATCACATGAGTAGCGACAAAGACTCTGGCAATGCAATAAGAGGTTCGCTTCGGCTGGCCCCGAATTGCATCGAGCTTGATGAGCAAAAAGCGAAGCTGCCCAGGCAGTTTGTCAACTTCACGTTTTATCGCTCACGTCCTGAATGGCGGCTACTCTCAGATGGCGACAAGCAGCATTGCAGCGATCAATTTGTTAAGGCGGTTGACGACTTTCGCCGTCGATTGCTAATTCACAGCTACTCAACAGTGGGTTTGCGCACCAACGTTGACTTCATGATCTGGAGGATTGGTTATGAACTCGAGCCCCTCCAGGAGATGACTTCGCGACTGAACGCCACCGAGATGGCAAAGTATATCGAGCCCGTGCAGTCATTCCTCTCGATGACCAAGCGCTCGATGTACATCGATCGAGACAATCCGGAGCATGTCGAGGACCGTCTGCACATCATTCCCGGTAAATCCGACTACCTCTTTGTTTACCCGTTCGTGAAAACGCGTGAGTGGTATGCGCGCACCGCCGACCAGCGTCAGGAGATGATGGACGAGCACATTCGTATCGGCACGAAGTATCGCTCCGTCAAGCTGCATACGACTTATTCGTTCGGCCTCGATGACCAGGAATTCGTGGTAGCG
>JACCSP010000243.1 GCA_013812905.1 Pyrinomonadaceae bacterium | reverse complement strand
AAACCGCTGCACTTGCGCGGGTGTGCGGAGCGAATCGACCAGATCCCACTCTTTTTTTGTGAAGCCCGCACTTTGAGGTTTGGAACTCATTGCAGAAGAGTTATTAGCAGACGGAACCTAAAACCCAAAGGGCAGTGGTCCCCTTCTTCAGTCTCTAAGCTTGAATCATTTCGGATAGGCTCAGTCACTTGGCAACGACAGTCACCTTGAGGTTCATTGACTGCTAGGGCAATCCACAAAATATCCGGGTCTTTAAACAACATACGAAAATTTACTGACGTTAATGTTTAGGCCATTGTCGCCGAGGTCAGAGTGTGCCTTTAAAACCTCTTGACATCGAACACCGCTTCATAGATGACCTGTTGGCCGTATCGCAGTGGTGAGTTCTCACTTGCCATTTTGCCGATCCGAGAAGTCTGTCAGAGATGATTAGTCTACGCGGCAGGTTTCATGGCCGGGAAAGGTGGCCATTCGATGCCAGCAACTGTTTGTTCACCTCGCTGCAGTCCTGTGCCCGCCTTGCTTCAGATTGCCTCAGTGTTGTAAGAAATCACATACCGGATACAGCCGGAGATTAGCCGGGCGTCCTTTGTAGATCCAGGCTCGGAGCGCGTATGCTCAGCCTTCCCAATACAAAACTGGAGACACCATGACTTCGATGCGCACAGAACAAGTGACCGAACAGGTGGGCAACAAGAACACTAACTACGAACTCGATAATTACGGTATTAGAGAAGCCAGCAAAGTACACTGGAACCTCAGCACACCTGAGTTGTATGAGGAGGTCACTCGCCGAAACGAGGGCTTTCTCTCAGATCATGGCGCACTAATTGTTGATACGGGGGAACACACCGGCCGCGCGGCCAAAGACAAGGCGATCGTGCGGGAGCCTTCCAGCGATGACAAAGTGTTTTGGGGAGATGTTAACAAGCATTTTTCGCAGGACAAATTTAACGCCCTCAAGGATCGGATGATGGCCCATGCCAGGGCTCGCGAGCTTTTCGTGCAGGACACGTTCGCTGGCGCCGATCCCGGTTACCGCCTGCCAGTGCGGATCATCACCGAATTGGCCTGGCATTCCCTCTTCGCGCGCACCATGTTCATCAACGACCGTGAAACCACAGCGCCACATCATCCGGAGTTTACGGTCATTAACTTTCCAAGTTTTCAAGCTGATCCGCAGCGCGACGGCACCCGTTCGCCGACATTTATTCTCATGGATCTTAGCCAGCGGCTGGTGTTGATTGGGGGTACTTACTACGCCGGCGAGACCAAGAAGAGCGTGTTCACCATTTTGAACTACCTGCTGCCGCAACGTGGGGTGATGAGCATGCACTGTTCCGCGAATGTGGGCAACTCTGGCGACGTAGCAATCTTTTTCGGTCTATCTGGGACAGGCAAAACGACGCTCTCTGCTGATCCCGAACGCAAACTCGTAGGCGATGATGAGCACGGTTGGTCAAACGACGGCGTGTTCAATTTTGAAGGAGGCTGCTATGCGAAGGTGATCAAATTATCATCCGAAGCTGAACCAGATATCTATCGCACCACGGAGATGTTTGGAACGATTCTCGAGAACGTTGTTTTCGACCCTCACACCCGCCAGATCGATCTCGACGATGCCGCCAAAACCGAAAACACCCGTGCTTCCTATCCATTGACGAGCATCCCCAATATTGTTCCTGAAGGGCATGCCGGCCATCCGCAAAACATTATCATGTTGACCGCCGACGCCTTCGGAGTGCTGCCGCCGGTCTCGCGGCTTACACCCGAACAGGCGATGTATCACTTCCTTTCCGGTTACACGGCAAAGGTAGCCGGTACGGAAAAGGGAATCAAAGAACCGGAGGCCGCCTTCTCTACCTGCTTTGGCGCTCCCTTCATGGTATTGCACCCGGGCGTTTACGCCGACCTTTTGGGCAAGAAGATAGACCAACATAAAGCTGCTTGCTGGCTGGTTAATACAGGATGGAGCGGTGGACCGTACGGCGTCGGCCAGCGTATGAAGATTTCGCATACCCGGGCAATGATTCGCGCAATTCTTAGCGGACAACTGGCGGATATAGAAACAAAACCAGATCCCATCTTCGGCATGGGCGTGCCTGTCTCCTGTCCCGAAGTTCCTGTAGATGTACTTCAACCGCGAAACACCTGGTCAGATAAAGAAGCTTACGACGGGCAAGCCCGCGACCTCGCTCGTCGTTTCAATGAAAACTTCACGAAGTATGAAAGCGGGGTCTCAGCAGGTGTCGGGGCAGCAGGGCCAAAGACTGACTGAGTTTGTAGCTCAAGACCACCAATAAGTCTGATTACAAAAGCTCACGTGAAGATTTCAGCTCTGGTGATGCCTATCCTGGAGGCCAACTCATCGGGCGACCACCAAGCACATGCACGTGAAGATGAAACACGGACTGTCCCGCACCCGCTCCAGTGTTGATGACGGTGCGATAACCATCCTCGGCATGACCCTCATCGTTGGCGATGCGCGCGCCAACCCGCAGCAGATGTCCAAGCAAAGCTTCGTCTCTATGTGAGGCTTCGTTGAGCGACTCCATGTGCTCGCGAGGAATTACCAGGACGTGGGTAGGAGCTTGCGGGTTAATGTCCCGGAGGACAACGCAGATTTCATCCTGATGTACTAACTCGGTGGGCACTTCACCGGCAATTATTCTGCAAAACAAACAGCTTTGCTCTGACATTTGATTGGGCTCTCTTGTTCAGACTATAAACGCGTATTGATCATGCCGCTGCGTCTTGGTGCGTTGCTCCCGAAAGTGGAGCCGTTACTGATTCCCTGATCCGCTCGATATCCGCGCCAACCGCCCGCAACTTGGCTTCAATCTTCTCATAACCACGATCGATGTGGTAGACGCGATCGATGATTGTCTCACCATTCGCCACAAGCCCGGCCAGGACCAGCGAGGCCGAGGCGCGAAGATCCGAAGCCTGAATCGGGGCCCCGGTCAGAAGTGTCGGACCATCGACTGTGGCATTGCGTCCGTGTAGTTGGATATGGGCTCCCATTCGCTGCATCTCCGAGGCATGCATGAACCGATTCTCGAAGACCGTTTCGGTAATCACGGAGCGTCCCTCAGACCGTGTCATCAGCGCCATGTATTGGGCCTGCATGTCCGTAGGAAATTGGGGGTAGGGCCCAGTGGTTAAGTCGCGGGAACTCAACGCTCGCCTCGAGCTGGCCCGCAATGTGCTCGGGTTCAATTCCTCAATCTCCACACCCACCTCGGTCAGCTTCTTAATCACACTGGATAGATGTTCAGGCCTGCAATCCTTGATTTCCAAATCACCGCCGGTAATTGCCGCGGCAACTATGAAGGTTCCACTTTCGATACGATCCGGAATGATTGTGTGCTCGGCTCCGCCGAGCGATTCGACACCTTCAATCTCGATAGTCGGTGTGCCACAGCCTCGCACACGACCTCCCATCCGGTTCAGTAACTGGCA
>JACCSP010000224.1 GCA_013812905.1 Pyrinomonadaceae bacterium | reverse complement strand
GCTCAAGACTGGGCACTTCGACCAGCCCCACGCCCGCGGGGCTGAGAATCCGATGAATACCCAGGAGAAAATCGTTTGGGTCCTGAACGTGCTCAAATACCTGCCTCGTCACGAAGGCATCAAAGGGCGCGCCTTGCACAGTAAAAGCGCGACCCACGTAGCCGTCGGCAATCTGAAAGCCGCGCGCCGCAGCTGTCTGGCGAAACGGACCTGAAGGCTCAATGCCGCAGGGAATCGCGCCCGCTTCATGCAGGTACCGCAGATAGTTGCCGTCGCCGCATCCGACCTCGATGATACGTTTGCCCGATAGATTGAACCTCTGGACAAAGTCGAGAGCCTGCGCGCGTTGAAACTCTCTCATCTGCGCTGAATGCGTGGCAGTCATCCAGTATTCGTCATAATAGTCATCTTCAAGCCGCTCCGAGAGTTGCACGAAGCTACAGTCGCGGCACTGATAGACCTTGAGGGTGATGGGCGAGTCCGTTGGGAGCTGCTTCTCCGTTAACAGACGCTGAATGTTGCGGGGAGCGCCCTCCAGCACCAGGCACTCGGAGAGCTGATTTGAAAGACAGAGGCGACAGAACTGGTCAGGCATAGCGTTCTCTCTTCTGGCTGTACCACTCTATGGTTCGTTGCAATCCTTCAGCCAGACTGCTCGGAGACCACTTCGCCGCTTCACTCAGACACAACACGGCACGCGTTCGCAGCTCGTCCTCTAATCGTTGGGCTGGATGAGTCCAGTCAATCAATCACCCTTTACAAAATATGAGATGTAAGGATCGAAAGCGAACCTCCGCAGTCGCACCTGCTCAAGGCCCAACGTCTCGAACAAGGCTACAGTCTCACCAGGGAATTCAGCACAATTCAATTCGTCGAAGGCTACAACACCGCCCTTCACCACACGCGGGTAAAATTGCTCCAGAGCGACTTTAGTTGGCGCATAGATGTCGAAGTCCAAATAGAGCAAGCTGATCAGTAAGTGCGTGTGTTCAGCAACATATTTCGGAATAGTCGCGCAGGCGTCGCCGACAACCAGTTCGATCTTCGGCACGTGCCCGAGTGGGCGGTTGCGGTCGTGTAGATCCGCCAGGTGGTTAATCTCACTGACAATCGAATCACTGGTGGAAAACGCCCCCTCGTGCAGATGCTCCGACTGGCCCGAGTGCACGTCCTTCTCATGCACACCGGGGAAGCCGGTGAAAGTGTCGAATCCAATGACGCGCCGCGTATGGTTATACGGCTCAAGGATCGCCGAAAAATGGGCCCAACTCATAAGCCCACCGCCGGCAAACACGCCACACTCTACAACGTTGCCGTTTGCGCACAAACTCAACTCAAAGAGTTCGTACTTCGCAAGGAAACGGGCAATGTCCTGGCGTCGCACGTGCCGCGGGAAGGTTTGTAGCCGCTGCGCAAGCGAGAGTGGTGATGTGGCGAACGCGTCGTACAGTTCTCCGATCGCGTCCTTTTCGTTGGTTGTGTACATCGCTACGTGGTGCCCTAGTTGCTTCAGTGAACTCTCGCTCATGTGCCGACTCCTATATGGCTCAGGTGCCATTCGACCGTCTCCCTCAGGCCGTCTGCCAACTGCGTACGCGGATGCCAACCTGTCGCAACCAACAACTTCCTGATGTCGGCCTGCAAGTGCATTACTTGATCGGGCCGGTAGGGACGATCACCGAAGACGAGCGGGAGTGCCGGGTTGATAAGATCGCGGATTTGCTCGACGATGCTACGAACCGAGTAGGCTTGGCCTGAACCTAAGTTAAACACCCCCTCAGCGGTCTCGGACAGGGCGGTCAGGTAGATCGCTTCGGCCGCATCTGCAACATATACGTAATCCCAGCGCTGCTCGCCACGTGTCAGCGCAGGGCGCTCGTCGCGGAGCAAACAGCCGATGAGATAAGGTATCATCCAATCGGGATTATCTTTTGGGCCGTATGATGAAAAGAGGCGCAGCCACGCGAACCGCAGTTCTGATTCTGTCGCGAGTTGGCGCGTGAGCAGGTAAGTACAAAGCTTCACGGTGCCATATAACGTCGTTGGGTTCGTCGGCGCGTTCTCATCAAGTACTCGTTGCTGCGGGCCGTACTCCGCTTGCGAGCCGAGTCCCACGAACGTGCGACAACCAGAATCCTGAACCAGGCGCAACAGATCCAGACTCCCGTAGAGATTCTGCTTTACCTGTAGCTCGTCATTGCGATAGCGATTGCCGACTCCGAACCAGGCGAGGTGAAAAACCGTATCGGGAGCAAACTCCACGAATTGTTTTTTAATCTTAGCCAGTGCCAGGAGATTGCCTTCAATCTGAGCAACCTCCGGCAACACATCTTTGATGCGCCATAAATCGCTCTCAGGTCGCTGCAGGATAGCAACCGCTTCACCCCGACTCACAAGCAGCCGCGTCAGATATGATCCGAGAAAGCCAGACGCGCCGGTAATAAAGGCTCTCATCAGATCAAATCCAATAAAGAAATCAGCTTACCGCCGCGCTCCTCATAGGGCGCTAGTTGCTGCCTGATCTCATTCATGTAGCCGAAGGAAAAGACTATCGATTCATCTGTCGGCTCGGTCAATAGCCGTTCGGGCGCCGCTACAGGGACATGAGAACGTGGAGTGAGCAGATTATGAAAACTAGTATTCTGATCGCAGAGATAGGTGATGTCTCTGTTGTCCAGATCTGCCATCGCAAGCGCCATTACGCCACGCCCGCCCGCACCATATCCCGACAAGCGCAAGCCCGCCCGTGTTCGGCTGCGCACGTAATTGCAAAGACCCGCATAACTTCGTCGTACCTCAACACCGAATGTCGCATAGGGCGTCCACTCTTCCAACGGTGCAAGGTTCTCGAAGCGCGTGAACGGCTCGGACTCATGTCTGCTTTGTTGCAGGGCCGCTGCCACGAGCAACGAGTTACCGCGACGCTGCAATTCCGGCACCAACTGCGTAGTGAGCAATTTGAATCCGGCGCGCTCCAGTAGCCGCTTCATCGTTAACTCATAGAGATACACCGAGTGCTCGTGCGCGAAGAGGCACGTCTCGCGCCGCTCCATGATCTTTTTCAGATCATGGACTTCAATAAGCAACACGCCGCGGTCTTCCTCGATGACGCCACTCACCGCCTGTAAAAACGACAGCGGGTCAGGCAGATGGTCAAACGTGTAAGTAAGCAGCACCACGTCCGCGGGCCGCATTTCGGATGGGATCGACTGCACCCTATCGGCAGTGAATAGACACTGGATCACCGGCACACCGGCCGCCTGAGACATCATCGTCAGCTCAGCCGAGGGTTCGAAGCCCAAAACCTGTGAGCCAAGCTGCCTGAAGCAGGAGAGTTGGTAGCCGTCGCCCGAGCCGACCTCAATGACTTTTGCGCCGGGAAGCAGGCCGAAACGACGGACAGTCTCCTCCGCCAAGTGACGCATAAACCGTTGCGCGAAGGGAGAACTCGAAGCGGTGTAACGATACTCGCGGTAATAATCCGTCACCTCTACATCGTGCAACGTCTGGCTGGTCTTGCATTCGCGGCACCAATAGATGTCGAGCGGTGCAAGGAATTCAGTCCCCTTCGTTTGCGGCGAAACAAAGTCGTCCGTAAACGGCATATCATCAAAGTGCAGGAAGCGCCGCAGTTCACGAGCACTGCAGATCCGGCACGAGTCTCGTTGATGAATGACATACTTCATGTTAGGCCCTGCACTGTAACTGTTTCCACTGAATCTTTGGCCATGAAAAACTTTTCGTACCATCCGATCGTTTGAACCAAAGCTTCATCCAGCGTAAACAAAGGTGCCCAGCTCAGCATCGTGCGAGCCTTGGCCGCACTCAGATATTGATGACGAATCTCGTTACTTGCCTCGTTAAGAATCTCCGGCACCTGGTCCGACTCCATCAAATCTAGGATGCGTTTCACCAGTTCAAGTACGGTGATCTGCAACTCGTTGGAGAAGTTGAAGGCCTCACCTTTCAGCGCGGGATTGGCTGACAGTTGCTCGGCAAGCAACATGTAAGAAGCGGCGCCGTCTTCGACGTAGAAGTAGTCCCGAATGTATTGGCCGTCTGAGCGGATCACCGGAGGTTGCCCGCGCACCACTGAACGGATGGTACCCGGCACGAGGCGACTCCAATTCAAGTCGCCGCCGCCGTAGAAGTTGCCACAGCGAGTAATAACAACCGGCAGGCCGTAAGTAACGGCGTAGGTGCGGGCGATCAGATCGGCGCACGATTTACTGACGTCGTAGGGATGCTGCCCTTGCAGAGGCGCACTTTCGTCGTAAGGCAGCACCTCGTGATCTCCGTAGGCCTTATCTGAGGAGGCCAGCACCAAAGACTTCAGGGTGGGACTTCGGCGACAAGCTTCGAGCAATGACCAGGTGCCGCGTATATTGGTCTCAAAGGTCGAAAAGGGATTGCGATTGGCGATGCTAACAATAGTCTGCGCGGCGAGGTGGAAGGCGGTGTCGATTTCATACTCGCCTAATACTCGTTCCAGCAACTGCGTGTCGCAGACATCACCTCTGACGATCTTTACCTGTTGCGAAAGCCCGGACAGTATCAGTTCGCTCTGAGGAACCCAGTCGCGCACCAAACACACCACGTCAGCTCCGTGTTCCCACAACCGACGCACAAGCCAATTGCCTAACAAGCCTGTGGCGCCGGTAACGAATGTGGGCCGATCCTGCCAGAAAGAACTTTTCACTCCCATACCTTCCAAGGCGCTCTATTAGTGTTCCACAGCTCATTTAAATACTGGAATTCGCGGTAGGTATCCATCGCGAAGAAGAAACCATGGTGCCGATAAGCCACTAATTCTCCCTCCTTGGCCAAATGCTCCAATGGTTCCTGCTCCAGCACGCAATCATCGCCTGTGAGGTACTCGAATACCCGCCGATTAAAGATGAAGAAGCCCGCGTTGATCCAGCCGTGCAGTTGCGGCTTCTCGACAAAAGTGGCGACTTTATCATCAGGATCAATTTCTAGGAGTCCGTAGCGTGAGATGGGCCGCACGGCGGTGACTGTCGCGACTCGGCCATGCGCGCGGTGAAAAGCGAGCAACGCTTGGATATCGACGTCCGCAACACCATCGCCGTAAGTGACTATGAACAGATCATCATCAATATATTTCTGGACGCGCTTGACGCGCCCCCCGGTCATGGTCTCCAGTCCCGTGTCGGCCAGCGTCACATGAAAATCCTGCTCCCGATGGGCATCGTGGTAGGTAATCTGATGCTGGCGCCCGAGGCAAGCGGTGAAGTCGTTATTCATTGCTTCATAGTTGAGAAAATAGTCCTTCACCATATTACCGCGGTAACCTAGGCAGAGCACGAAGTCAAGCAAGCCGTGGTGTGCGAAACCCTTCATGAGATGCCAGAGAATCGGCCGTCCGCCAATCTCGATCAGTGGCTTAGGACGGTACTCTGTCTCTTCGCGCAAACGGGTACCCACGCCGCCCGCGAGGATCACAACCTTCATATGATTTCCTGCCGATTTGCTGCCGCGACGCGGGAGGGCGCGGCGTCAAAGGCGTGTAGGTGCTTGGTCTGCCAAGCCAATTTCGGGCGCACTACGCCCAGCCAGCTGCCGCCGTATTCCTTACGCATCGCGCCGGTCTCATGCACGTTAAACGACACCGCTTCCGTCGCAAATACTTCGACGTTGGTCACGTCGGTGAGCACGATGGCATTGATGCTGTAGCGCCCTTCGTTCAAAAAGTTGCCCGGCAATTTACAAGTAGTTCTGAACAACCCCACGGGGTGCGGCCGACCGAACCATTCATCCTTGATCAAATTGGCAGAGCCGATGTTGGCCGAAGCGAGCACGCCGTTGCCCATCTTATCGAGCAAATGTATGCTTACGCAGAGGCGGGCGTTCGGCTTGAGGTTCCAGTAGTCAATCTCGACAGTGAGCTCCTCCTGAATGCTCACGTCGGCGGTCACTTCACCTCCGGAGATAATCTTAACCGCATGCAAGCGCACCTTCTCGTTGCCCGGCGCGGTCTCAGCATCTGGCCATACCGTCTCGCCCTGCGTAACTCGGCCTAGGGCGATGTACTCGGACACGATCTCAGACGCCGCCCCTTCACTCCACTTTCTGCCCTCCACCAAAAGGATGGCGCGCGAGCACATGTTTGCCACGCTGCCCAAATTATGACTCACGAACAGGACAGTACGGCCCTCACGCGCGACATCCCCCATCTTGCCCAGGCACTTAGCCTGAAACGCCGCATCGCCGACCGCCAAAACTTCGTCAATGATCAGAATCTCCGGCTCCAGATGCGCGGCGACGCCGAACGCGAGCCGCATGTACATGCCGCTCGAATAGTGTTTTACGGGCGTGTCGAGGAACTTGTCGATCTCGGCAAAAGCCACAATCTCGTCAAACTTGCGGGCGATCTCATTTCGCTTCATTCCCAGCACCGCGCCGTTAAGAAAGATATTCTCCCTTCCAGTCAGCTCTGGGTGGAAGCCCGTCCCCACTTCGAGTAGGCTCCCGATTCGCCCATAGAGTTCCGCGCGCCCAGTAGTCGGCTCTGTGATCCGTGAGAGAATCTTCAGTAGCGTCGACTTGCCGGCGCCGTTGCGACCAATGATCCCCAGCACTTCGCCCTGACCAACTTCAAAACTGACGTCTTTGAGCGCCCACACTTTCTCGGCGTCGGATAGCCCGTTGCTGCGCAGCCGCTTGAGCGGTGTGCGCAACGCTCCGGCCAAGGCTTCGCGCAGGGTAGTTGAAAAAGTCTCCTGGCGCACACCGATGCGGTATTGCTTGCCAACATTCGTGACTCTAATTATCGGTTTCATCTAAACTATACAATGTCGGCAAAACTCTTTTCCATCTTTCGAAATTGAGACGAGGAATAAACGAGAAACATTAGCGTAGCCGCTAAGGAGATTCCGAGGGATTTCCAAACAAAGGCCCGTCCCAGAAGTGCCGACCGGTAACCCTCGATGATTCCAACAAGGGGATTCAATGAATAGAGAAGCCGCCACTTCGCCGGCACGACGCTCGAGGGATAGGCGACCGGAGATATGTACATCCAAATCTGAACAATAAAAGGTAACGCGAATTTAACGTCTCGATACTTCACGTTTATTGCTGAAAGCCATGTCCCCACCGCGATCGCCAGCACCGTCGTCAGTAACACTAGGAATGGCAGAAGCAAGATATTAACTGTTACTCCAATGTGATAATAAAACATCAAGACCACCAGCATTGGGAATGCGACAGCCAGGTCAACTAATCCGGCACAAACCGACGCGACTGGAATTATCATTCGGGGGAAGTAAACTTTCGTGATTAAGTGAGCGCTGCCTACGATGCTGTTGCCGCTGCTTGTGATCGCATTAGCGAAAAATGTCCAGGGCAGCAGGGCCGCATATGCAAACACGGGATACGGAATTCCATTCGAATCTATTTTGGCCACTCTGCTGAAAATAAGAGTAAAAATCAGCATGGTCAGTAGTGGCTGAATGATGGCCCAGGCCGCGCCCAGAAGCGTCTGTTTATAACGTATCTTAACGTCGCGCCAGATGAGAAAATAAAGCAGCTCGCGGTAGGCCCACCAGTCTTTAAGCGTAAGATGAATACCGGACTTGTGCGCTTCGACAACGAACAGCGGTTCATCCGGCAGCTGCAGCGTGTGAGTTGTTGCCAGGTTGTCTGAACTAACGGCAGTTTGCATGAGGTCTTGGTGGGTTGACCGATCAGGCGCTTGTGTCAGCAGCCAAATCCATCAGTTCGTCCTCGATGATGAAGTAGTTTGTTTCGTAGTAAGACGCCTCAGCCCACAAAATCATCGGCGAAGAGCGCGCATGGAGTGGGTTCTTCAGTGACCCAGGAGTTTAGCCAAGTGTAACTGTTACCGTCAAGCATGAGTAAGATCCAGAGCAAGAGTGCTGGCCTTAACTTTATAGGGGGGCCTTGTGAAATGTAGACGTTAGCATTCTTGGCTCTGGACTTGCCTCACATAACAAATATCGAAAGGTGGCGGTTTGACTCGGCCTCGGTTAGTATTTAGAGTGCATTTTCGAAGAATTTCGCCCCCCTGCTTTTTCTACGGAGGGTAGAAATTCT
The DNA here is from genome assembly GCA_013812905.1 of Pyrinomonadaceae bacterium. Taxonomy (GTDB): domain Bacteria; phylum Acidobacteriota; class Blastocatellia; order Pyrinomonadales; family Pyrinomonadaceae; genus PSRF01. The sequence goes on along the minus strand of JACCSP010000224.1, from coordinate 337 downwards.
AGGGAAGTTACAAGACAGGGCTGACCACGAGACAATGAGAAAAGTTTTCGTTACGGGTGGGGCCGGTTTTATTGGGTCGGCCTTCGTCAGAATACTGCTGGAAAGGAGTCCTTCCTGCCAAATAACCAACTTCGACGCCCTCACTTATGCTGGTAATCTTGATAACCTGGAAGGAATGCCCGCGGGGCAGCACTCTTTCGTTCGGGGTAGTATTGCGGACTCACGAGCGGTGCTCGATGCGCTCGAGCCTGGCACCGACGCGATCATCAATTTTGCCGCGGAGTCGCATGTCGATCGCAGCATTCTTTCGGCTGATGAGTTCCTGAGCACCAACGTG
>JACCSP010000207.1 GCA_013812905.1 Pyrinomonadaceae bacterium | reverse complement strand
GACTAAAAACACATCCCAGGCCCACCGTCCTACTTGTGCGCCATGCACGTCTTTGACTTTTGCTCGATAGCGAAACTGGTTACCGTATTGATCAGTGCGTTTCGATTGTTGGTAGTCTAAGTGTAAGGTCTTGAGGCCAAGTTCCGGCAAAGAGTGTAGCTCGGACGGCTCTGAGATGCCGTTGTGGTTTGTGTCTTGCCATAGACGTAACGAAGAAAAGATAGCATCTGTCCCCTTTATCAGGCCATCACCGTTACCGCCGTTCTCAGGCTTATCAAACTCAGCTAAAGCTAGAAATCCATGTCTTTCTTCGCCTGCGGGTGGCTGAGGCTGTGGCGTAACGTTGCCGAAAAGCTCTGCTCCATTATCGATTGTGCCATTGCCGTTACGGTCAAGTGCAAGCCAAGCATCATCAGCACCGGCTGCGGTCCATGAAATCCTCAAATTCGAGCCTCGGTTACTGATGTCGAAGTTAATTCCGTTTTGCGCATCCGTAAGATTAAAGCCATCGCCTAGTACGTCGACAAGCACGGGGGAAGGACCCGTGCCATAACACCCGCATTGCCACTCGTCCCAGAATTGCCAACCCTCTGCGCACACATACTGTTGTTCTGGACATGGAGCAGGCGTTGCAGAACAATAGTTACCAGAATAGTTCCAGTACCAACCCCACTCGTAGCAGCCCTGAGCGGTATTTGGCGTTTCCGCATAAACGGCGCAGTATAACGCGCAAAAATTGAATGCCGTAGCATGAAGCGCGAAACAGATCGCGCAAATCGGGATATTCCCCGTTGCACACGTCGCTGCACAAAGACCCACCGCTATCGGGCTCACGCCTGCCGTACGCAAACAATCACTGGTACAGTCCCACCACGGACCGGGTGCGGCGGGAGATAGAGAAGTTTTAGCCATACAAGGGCTGCAAGAACAGTTGTCAAGCTGCTTCGGCTTTAGCGACATCTTCGCAGAAATGATTGTCGACACGCCCGTGGGTTCCCGCATACCACTTTGCAAAAAGGCTGGGGTTAGCTCGAGCGAATTTCCCCTATGATGCATTGCAGTCGCGGATAGCTTGGTTTTGTTGTTAGTTTTCTTTAGTACCGTCTCCAGGGTAGCCAGTCTGGCAAGCAATCCAATCACTTTTGGTTGAATCTGTCTGGCCACTGAGAGGGTTCCCTCGAAGTCCTCCGAAGCGATGGTGGAGAAAGCCCGTTGCAATTCCGGCGCGTCCCGAAAGCTGAGGGAATCATCAAGATCATATGAGTTGAGACTGCCGGAATCTTCCGTCTTCCTCACCTCAGGCAAGTCGTTGATTACTGCTACCGCGCGACGAAGCAGCTCAATTGACTCAGGCACAGATAAGGCTAATGCTTCGGGTGCCAGCATAAGCAAAGCTCTCGCTTGTAACCCCGTAGACTTGCCCGCGCTAAATAAACTTAATGCGTCCGCTACGACCAACTTCGTAAAATCTGTATCGCCTTTTGCGCGGGCGACTCGTGCCAGTTGCGCATATGCGATTGCTTTAGTGGACGGATCTTCGAATTTCCGAGCTTCTGTAAGCGCTTCGTCTAACTCGGATTTAGCCAAATGCAAGTCAAATGCGACTTTGGCTATCGTTTGTGCGGCCGCCTTTCTAAACTTTTCATCTTCGACTGCGCCGAGCAAACGTTCGGCTTCATGAATGTTGCCCTTCGCGAGTGCGACGGAAATGTCCGTAAACCTATCTCCGGAACTTTCTTCATTGTCACTCAGGCGCATGCGGGTAAAACGAGATATTGCGGTGGCATTAGGAGAAAGTGCCGCAAACTGCTCGGTCGCTAGAGTCCTTAACTCCGGTATAAGTTCAGGGGCAAATTTAGGAGCCAGTGCCACAAGTACGCCTGCAAGCTGATTCTGATATATCGATCGGAAGCGAAGGTCGTTGTTCGAATAGCCTTGCTCCTTCGATAACAGTGCTTCTGATTCTTTAAGAGATTTCTTGAGTATGTTGTAAGACGTCGAGAAATACTGAGCCCGAAGCGTTTGACTTGGAGCATTCACCGTGGCGGCAT
>JACCSP010000129.1 GCA_013812905.1 Pyrinomonadaceae bacterium | reverse complement strand
GATTCGCCTTAATCTCATCGGTGTTCTGGGTGCGCGCTTTCTCGCGATTAAGTGCTTCTCGCATTCGTTCAATGGCCCAAAATAAATTAACAGCGGTAGGCCGCGTTTTGCTCATTACCTCGCACATATAACCAAAATCATCCTCGAGATCTGCCACCGAGGTGCCGACCGATTGCTTGGCGCCAAGCGCTAATCCGAAAGCGGCCGATACACCAATCGCCGGGGCCCCGCGCACAACCATTTGTTTAATGGCTTCCGCGACCTCTTCACAGGTTCTTAAGGTCAGATACTTTTCTTCGGTTGGCAGCAGGCGTTGGTCAATCATTCGCACGCCTTCGTTGGTCCATTCCACTGTTTTTATCATTTGGTTAAGTGTCCCTTCTTTTCAAATCCGATGAATCTTACTGGACAGATTCGGTTGAATCAACGACGGACTGTGCTGGCGAAGTACGTACCCTGGATACCAGTGGCTGAATTTGACACTCCTGAGATCTGCATGATACTGTCCGGCCGCAGTCAGCAAGTGTTATTGTTCTTTGTTACACCAAAGTGTCAGGGTGCCCCCATTGTGGGGAGAATAGGGAAGCGGGTGTGAATCCCGCGCGGTCGCGCCACTGTGATGAGAAATGCCGCCAACGCCTCTCGTGAGGCTTGAACGGCATATGCTCTAAGCCAGGATACCTGCCCATGTCACTTTGCAGCCTTTTGGAACACCTCGCGTAAGGGTGTTCAGGCCGCACGGATTCCGGGCCCATTATCGAGTCCCGCCGACAGCCTGTTCCCAGTGAGGAAAACAGAAGGTCGGCGGGACTTTTTTGTCAGCGACGCACTCAACAAACTTCCGGTTAAGACCAATTATCACGGCGATGTCACTCTTGTGTGGCTTTGCCCTTATCGCGTGCTCGGTCCAAAAACTCATCTCCACGGATCCCCTGGATGCGCGGCAAGTCACGGACGAAGCCGGCAGAAGTGTCCGCCTCCCCGCCAGGATCGAAAGATTCATCTCGCTTGCGCCAAATCTAACTGAGATTGCTTACGCCGTCGGGGCCGGAGATCGCCTGGTTGGCAACACTACCTTTTGCGATTACCCGGAAGGGGCAAAGAAGGTGCAGAAGGTTGGGGACACCCTCCAACCGAGCATTGAACGCATCCTCGTCCTCCGACCACAGCTCGTCCTGGTCTCGACAGCCTCGCAGCTCGAAACGTTTACCAAGCAGTTGGATGAACATCGGATTGCCGTCTACGTGACAGACCCGCGTGATCTCGAAGGCGTGTTTCGGTCAATCCTGGCCGTCGGCGATCTGTTGAATGAGCCTGCCGCGGCTTCCGAATTAGCGAAGCAGCTGAGAGAGCGATCCGAAAAAGTTGAGCGCGCTGTCGCCGGGCTCGCGCCGGTCTCAGTGTTTTTCCAACTGTCCGGGCAGCCGCTCTATACAGCCGGCAAGAGCTCGTTCGTAACGAATCTGATCGAGCGTGCCGGCGGACGCTCCGTGACTGCGAATGTTAACGAGGCTTGGCCACGATTGAGCGATGAGGCCGCGCTCGCGTCACGCCCCGACGCTGTAATCATGCTTTCAGGAGATGCCATGGGAGCAGAGGCGAATACAAAGGTGGCAGCGGCGCTGAGAAATTCGCCTGCGGTACAGAACGGGCGTGTCTATCTAATCGATGGCGATCTCTTGACGCGCCCAGGGCCACGACTTATCGACGGTTTGGAGCAGATAGCCCACGCGCTTCATCCGGAAAGTTTTAAGTGAACACCAGCTTGAACAAGAAAACACCAGTTATCAGTCGTAATGCCGCGTCGCTGGATCATAGCGCGCGCGCGACGTTCCGCAAAACGCTCGTCGTTTGTAGCGCGCTCAGCATCATGCTCCTCTTCATCGTCATCGTCGCTGCGACCCTGGGAAGCGAGCGCTTGCCCGTCGTTGATGCGCTGCTCGCGCTTTTCACGGGAGGCAACTCTGGCGCCCTGACGGCCACACAACACGCGATTCTCTTCGACATACGGTTGCCTCGCATTCTGCTCGCAGCAACCGTCGGCGCATCACTTGCGGCGGCCGGTGCCAGTTATCAGGCGCTGCTGCGCAACGCGCTCGCCGAGCCTTATCTGCTGGGCATTTCGAATGGCGCTGCGGTGGGAACGATGGTTGCGCTTGTGTTCTTCGGAGCGAATGAGTGGACTCGTCCACTGATGGCCTTCGCTGGCGCGCTCGCCGCAACCTTCGTGGTTTATCGTTTGGCGCGCGGTCGCGCAGGCACGTCGCCGGAAAGATTGATTTTAGCTGGTGTGATCGTCACGACGTTTCAATCTTCGGTGATCGTTTTCATCACGACGCTGATGGATGCAACGCGCCTTCGCTCGTTTACATTTTGGTTACTCGGTGATCTTTCCCAGGCCGCATCCGGCTCGCTCTGGATCGCTCTAGTTTCGACCCTCGCCGGGGTCGCAGCGCTGACATTCAAAGCACGTCCGTTAAATCTGCTGATGCTTGGCGAGCGTGACGCTTTTGATCTCGGAGTCGAAGTTGAACGCGTGCGTTTGCACGTGTTTGTGGCGGCCAGCTTGCTTGTGGGCGTCTCCGTTGCGTTGAGCGGTTCGGTCGGTTATGTCGGCTTGGTCGTGCCGCACCTGGTGCGCATGTCCACGAGTGGCGATAACCGTTTGACGATTCCGGCGGCCGCGCTTGCAGGGGCATCGTTTGTCGTGGTTGCGGACACTCTGGCGCGTACCGTGATTGCACCTCGCGAACTTCCCGTCGGCGCGATCACGGCATTAGTGGGCGCGCCGTTGTTTATTTACTTGCTGAAGCGACGCTAGCGCCATTTGTTGACCTGGCCTCGTTCAGACCAGACGTATTTCTAGAGGTGGGTGCCGCCCGCCGGGAATGAAAAACTTATGCGATCGTTTATCTACCGTACCCATACCTGGCTCGGATTAATCATCGCCGTTCCGGTGCTGGCATGGACGTCGAGCGGATTGCTGTACGCGTGGCCCAATGCGGTAGAGGGAGGGAAGATTGAAAGCATAGCACCTGGTCGTTTGCGAGTTACGCCGGGAGAGGCTCTGCAACGTGCCGATAATTTCGCAGGAAGAAAACTGCCGACGACTGCTTTGACTCTGCTGATGCGCGGAGGTCGTCCGGTTTATCAAGCTGTTGGCGGCATGGGGGCGGATTCACTGCTGATTAACGCTGAGACGGGAGAAGTAACGAAGACCCCGCCACCAGGTATTTTGACTAGATATTTTCGCCAGGCACATTTCTATTTTTTTGCGGGGAGCTGGCAGGTTCCACTGCTCGTCGCAGTTTCGGCCCTGGCTTGCTTGTCAGCGTTGTCGGGTATGTATTTGAACGTAACGCTCTGGCGCACGAGGCTGAGAAAAACGCACGGTTCTCAAAACATTCGTAGGGACGGCTAAGAGATGTTGGAAGCGCGAAATGTAAGCATCAATTACGGCACACGACAGGCTGTCGTAAATGTTTCGTTGCGTGTTTCCCCGGGAGATATGACGGCCATTGTCGGTGCAAACGGAGCCGGCAAATCTTCGTTGTTGCGCGCACTGAATGGCGCCATTCAGCCTTCGCGCGGCGAAATCTTCCTGGACGGTAAGCCGCTTAACTCGTACCTGCGCAGAGCGATCGGCAGGCGCATTGCGGTGGTTACGCAGGAGGCCTTATTGGCTTTTCCAGTTTCGGTGTTGGCGTACGTGCTTGGCGGTCGGTACGCGTGGGCAGGGTCGGGCACGTGGGGCTGGGAATCGGAACGCGATCTCGAAATCGCCTTCGAGGTGCTGCGCGCGACTGAATTGGAAAACTTCAGCGCGCGTCTGATGAACGAATTATCAGGAGGTGAGCGTCAACGCGCGGTTTTGGCGCGCGCTCTGGCGACCGAAGCCGGAATTCTTTTGCTCGACGAGCCGACCGCCAATTTAGACTTGGCGCATCAGGCTTCAATGCTCAAGCTTGTGCGAGCGCATTGCAACGAGCGCGCGACGGCGGCAGTTATTGTTACGCATGACATTAATCTCGCGGCGGAATTTGCCAATCGCGTTGTGCTGTTGAAAAGCGGGCACATGATTGCCGCCGGCAAACCCCGCGAGGTTTTGACGGAAGAACTACTAAGCGAGGTTTTGGAGATCAAGGTTTTAGTGGACGCGCACCCGCTTTCAGGCGCGCCACGCATCACTCCGGCGCACGAAGCGCGCCGGTAAACCTGGGAGCGCAGGCATCTTGCCTGCTTTCTCCCACCAACACGAGTGACGGCTTAAGGGAAGGCGGTCAAAAGCCGCCACTGCCCGCGCAACTGTTGGCGACGAAGACGCTCTGGCACGCTTTAGCCACTGTTCCAAAAGAATGGGAAGGCCGCCAGAGCTGAGTCGCGAGTCAGGAGACCTGGCCTTAGCTCTTTCGTAAAGCTCGCACTGCGACGGGCAGGAGACTCTACAAATGAAAATCACAATTGCAAAAAATCGAACGAAGCGTTTTCACAGGCCACTTAGCATTTTAGCTTTGCTGGTTCTTTTTGGCTCTTTTTCAAATGCGACGTTCGCGCAAAACAGCGCGGCCAAAGCGACAATTACCGTGCGTGTCACGGACCCGCAAGACGCGATTGTGCCGAAGGCAGAGGTCACTCTTTACACCCGCGACAATCGCGTCCGAATCAAGGGCCTCGCCGATCGGGCGGGCACCTGTCGCTTCGAACAACTCGCGCCGGGCGAGTATTTGATCGAAGCTGAGGCGGCTGGCTTCGCGCGCGCGGCCACCCACGTTCTGCGCGTTGAACGCAATGCCAACACGTCGCTTGATATTTCACTACCTCTTGCAGGCGTTAGTGAGCAAGTCGTCGTCACCGCGCAAGGCACGGCGCAACCGGTTGACGAAGTCTCAAAAGCAGTTTCGGTTGTGGACAAGCGCGAGATAGACGAGCGCAATGAATCCTCAGTTACCGACGCGTTGCGCACCGTGCCGGGATTGCGCGTTCAGCGGCTCGGAGGCCCTGGCAGACTCGTTTCAATCAAAGCGCGAGGCTTGCGCAATCAAGATACGGCAGTGTTAATTGATGGGATCCGTTTCGTGGACGCAACTACCGGCGACGCAACGGGCTTTTTGAGCGACTTCGTCGTGACCAATCTTGACCGCATCGAGATTCTTCGCGGATCAGGATCGTCGCTCTACGGCACAAACGCTATCGGCGGTGTCGTCAACATTGTAACCGATGAAGGCGGCGGCCCGACCCACGGCAACATCCTGCTCGAAGGCGGCGGGCTCGGATTATTCCGCGGGCGCGCGCAAATTGCGGGCGGCACAAGTCGTTTTGTTTACAGCGCCGGCGCAACGCACCTCAACGTCGCTCGCGGCATTGACCGCGACGATGCGGCGCGCAACACAAGCGGCCAGGG
>JACCSP010000116.1 GCA_013812905.1 Pyrinomonadaceae bacterium | reverse complement strand
ACTCGCCCGACGCCGTATGCCTCCTATCCGGTTCTTGTTCATCGGCTCGCGCCTTTGCTCCACGCTTCCTTCAGACCCCGCCTCGCGACGACGCCCTTGCGCTTCGCTAACTCTTCACCTCCATCAGCTTGAGTAGAGGACTTTCACCTCCAAGCTGTCGAACATGCTCGGCACACAACCAAGAGGCGGGCCCTCGGCGCCCGCCTCTAAACTTGCTTTCCAGATGCTTTCGGAGGTTACTCCTCCGGGCCTGAACAGGTTGGTCCGTGAAGGGCGGGAATCTTTTGACTAATCACTGGATACTTTGGTGCTTCATCGATATTGATCTGCGTCCAGTGGGCATAATTCTCAGGGACATTAGTGTCGGCGAAGATTGCTTCCACGGGACACTCAGGCACACAGGCATCGCAGTCGATGCAGGTGTCGGCATTGATGTAGAGGCGATCAGGCAATTCGTGAAACGCCTCAACCGGACACACCGCAGCGCAATCCGTGTACTTGCAGTCAACACATAACTCCACTACCACATAGGTCATAGGGGAAGCAACTCCTTTTGAGAATGGCAAATGTTTATATGTAACGCGTGGAATGTCAACAGAAAACTTTCAAACGGGTGGTGTCCTAATTTCATTTCCTTTGTGCTTTTATATGCTGTGAAGCAAGTGCGCGGATTCTTGTGGCTTGAGCAATTTCGAACGACTGAAGCGATCCACAAAATCACACCGACCGACACGAAATCTTTTAAGTGTCATTTCATGCGAGTTCGTGGATCGTAATGAAAACTGAAACGCGGAGATTGGCCATGAACCAACACTCCGCGTTTTTCTCCGCGTCTCCCTTTCTCCGCTTACCCGCTTCCCTGCTTATCCGTTCTGCGCGTTTGATTAGGCCCCGCCCGGATTTCTTCTCTGCACTGAGCCAGGCCCATTCACTGTTTGTTTGACCGCAGGGTCGCCGTCATAAATGACCTGTGAAGGGCCAGAGACGGTAACGTTGAGCACCTCGCTGGCAAAAACCTCAACTTTCACTGCCCCCTGCGAATCTACTTCAGCTGTGGACGCGCGCAGTTTATGGGCATCGACTGTACCGGCGCCGTTAGCATCGATTTCCAACTCTTTGGTTTCCCCGGACACCCGGATCGTCGGCGCACCATTGGAGTCAATATCAAACTTCTCATTCTTGAGACGAGAGACCTCGATGGTGCCGGCGCCATTTGCAGTAATACCCTCGAGGCTTGGCACCGAGATCTTTATCTTCATTGGCGTGCGAGTAGAATAGCTACCCACATTATTGATGCGCAGCACTTCGTTTGAAACCTCGGTGCTGACCATTGCCAGAAGATTGTCGTCGCCTTCAATCTCCAGAGTTTGCGGTTGCTGGCAAACCACCTCGATGTCGAAAGCTCCGTCGGTGGTAAGGGACGTAAAAGGACTCAACTCCCGCTTTTCTACTTCCCGTACGCCAGACCCGCTGACGCCCCGCATTTTGACGGCGTAGTAACACCCGGTGGCGAGCGAGCAAAGAGTTATAATCAGTAGAACCTTCTTCATCTGTTTTCTCCCAGGCTGCCCGCGAATTCGAAGTCAGGCAATCTATCTCCGGCGATCTTCGGGCGAGTATTCAAGCGTGCGGGTGCTTCATCGTTCATCATCTTTAGAACGGTTGAGCGCAAGCTTAGGTTCCCTGGAAAGTCGCCCTTGTTGTTAGCGTCCGGGTACATAGGTAAGCCAAAAATAGATCGTCTGGCCAACTCCAATTAAGAAACCGATTATGGCGCCAAACAGCTCAATGGTCTTCAGGTGGTGGGCCGCCACCGAAAGCACGAGGGACTCAAGCTTTTCAATGGGATACTCGGAAACTTTTTTGCGCACGAGACCGCCGACATCAAATTCAGCGATGGCCATGGGCAAACGCTCGCGCGCGGCAGCGTTGATTCGCCCCACCAGAGCCCCGCTGGCGCGCTTTACCGAGTGCTCCGGAAGGTGATCTCCCAGCCGGCCAATAGGCGCAATCAACAACCGCTCAATCTGCGCGGCCATAACGGCGTTGATGGTTCGAGCAGTCCCTTCGTGCGTCAGGATATCGAGCAGGCTGGTGGTGACAAAGTTCCTGAGACGAGTTGCGGAATCGGGATTGATTCGCTCGAGCGCCGAGTCCAGCGTTTGGGAACGCAAACTGACGAGAGCATCTTTAACATAAGCGGAAACGGATCGTGTCAACTCCGGACTTTGGGCCAGATCGAGAATTCGATCCGCCACTTGGGTCTTCATCAACTCAAACTTCTCCGGCTCTATCTGACCGATAATTTCATTCACCGGACGTGCGAGCAGACCATCAATAGTTGAATTCAGAAAATCTTCGGCTTCCTGCGCGAACGCCGGACCGCGCAGATATTCCTCAATGCGACTGGGTAGTGTCTTGTTGATCAATTCATCTACTTCGCGGTGAATACGCTCGCGCGAAATAAAAATTTTCTTGATCAGCGAGAGCTGCTGGTAGTAGTCATCTACCTCGCGTTTGATCAGTGCCCCCATCTGTTGACGAGTATTCTGGCTGGTAGCAATTTCGGCGAGATGATGGACAATGGGCGGGACTTGTTGGTCCAGTCGCTCTTTGATGAAAGCAACGGTCTCGGGAGTGAAAGTATCGGCGAGTGTGGCATTGCTTCGGGCGAGATCGTCCAGACGGCCCGAGATGAACTCTCGCACTTTTCGTTTGAACACTTCTTCGCTAACCAAATTGTGAAAGCGTTCTTCTACAAAGTGCGAGATCTGATTGAGTGCGTCATCGCTTAAAGTGGCATCAATGCGGCGCGCCAATAGCTGGTCGATTTGTCGATCTACAAAGCGTGCAATCGCGGCGGCGGTCTCCTCGCTCTTGAGTATCTCAGCAACGTACTCAGCCAGGCGGTACTGCAAAGCGGAAATCGTATCGAGTACAGGTGCGCGAGCGCCGCTGGGTAGCGCCTCGATGAATGATGGGTAAACAGTGCCCAGCAACTCCGCAGTATAGGCGTTGACGAAATCCTCAATCTTGCGCTGGAAAAATTCTGTCTCGAACAGGGCATTGAAAACTGTTTCCTGCGAAACAAGCTCATTCCCGACGGCATTGCCGATAGACTGGGCCAGCCGCTGCCGGTGTCGCGGGATCATTCCTTGCGGCCAGACCGTAATACCCAGGACCTTAACTGGCTGATAAGGATGAAAGAGCATCCAGATCGCCAGCCACGCGGCGCCATAGCCGTGAATTGTCGCAATCACGATGATGGCAATGCCGATTAATAACTTAAAGGTGAACGGATCGATGGCTAAACCCGTGACTCGTAAAGCGTGAAGTAAATCATGAACCGGGAATCGTTAACGGGGGATGTCCGTTGTCTCGCGATTAGCACAGTGCATTTTGTCACAAGAGCCTAAATCCATCTATTTACGATTCACGATTTACGTTTCTACCGGATATCCGGCGTCAATCCAGGCGCTGGTGCCTCCGGCAACGTTTAAAAGACTGGCGAAGCCGTGTTGCTGCAGGATGCTGGTCGCGGTGCTGGAGCGGTAACCGCCGGCGCAGATTACGGCAGTGAGTTTTGACGGTTCCAGCACTAACACCGGCACCCGCTCTTCCAAGTTGGAGAGTGGTTCTGCGATGGCCCCGGGCACATGACCGCTCGTGTACTCAGGAAGGCGACGCACATCGAGCACCTGTAAATCGGTATGGCGCGCAATCAAACCATTCAATTCAGCGACTGTGATTTGGGGCACAGCCGCCATGTCAAGCCCCGCCTCGCGCCAGGCGTTCAGTCCGCCCTTCAAATAGCCTTGTGCGCTCTCAATCCCCACCCGCGCCAGTCGCATTTGAGCCTCGTCAACCTTTGCTTCCGAGTCAGCAACGATCACGATTGGACTTTGGAAGGAAATCAAAGAAGCCGCCCAAATCGCAAACTGCCCACCGAGGCCGATATTGATAGAACCCGGAACATGGGCGGCGCCAAACTCCGCTGCGGAGCGAACGTCAAGAACCACGCAACCTCGGGAAATCAATGCGGCTACTTCCGACGGGGAAAGCGCGGCAGGCTTCGCCAGCGCATCTAGCCGGGCTGCACCCTGCCGATTCATCTCCGCGTCTTTCGAAAAGTAACCCGGCGCTGCGGGCAGTTCGGACGTTATCATTAGGATGAACTCTTCTTTGGACATCGGCTTGAGCGCGTAGTTGAATTTCCGTTGCTCGCCTATGGTCGAAGAAGTTTGCTTCGAGATGTTGCGTCCGCACATGGATCCGGCGCCGTGTGCGGGAAAAACCTCGACGTCGTCTGAAAGCTTCAACAATTTCTGGTGCAGACTGTCGTACATCATTCCGGCCATCATCTGTGGCGTGTAGCCTTTCCCGCCCGCGAGATCGGGCCGACCCACATCGCCGATGAAGAGCGTGTCGCCGGTGAGCACTTTTTGCGGCTGAGGCGAAACTTCTGTGTCGATGACGAGCACCGAGATGCTTTCCGGTGTATGGCCGGGAGTTTCCATTATTCGGAGCAGTACCTTACCGATTGTGATTTCGTCTCCTTCGCTAACGGCGCGATGAGGGAACGTCGCTCCCGCTTTTTTGCTAAAGACAATCTCAGCGCCGGTGCGAGCAGCAAGCTCTCGATGGCCACTCACGAAATCTGCGTGAAGATGGGTTTCAATCACATGCTTGATCTTCAAGCCTTGGGCATCCGCCTCGCTGATGTATTGATCGATGTCACGCTGTGGATCGACTACCACCCCTTCACCGTCCGAACCAATCAGGTAGGAAGCGTGTGCGAGACATCCCAGATAAAACTGTTTGAAGTACATAGGTCTATTTCCCATGAGCTGCATCTCGATTCTGGACCGCGCGAAAGGTCAGATAAGCAACGCTGCAA
>JACCSP010000233.1 GCA_013812905.1 Pyrinomonadaceae bacterium | reverse complement strand
TCAGTCGGCTTGCCCGGGAGCAATGCCTCGCTCTTTATCGTTTGGGGGCCCCGATCGTTGCAGATTGCGAACGACGGACCTTCATACATGGTGAGGCCGGCGTATTCGCCTTTCGCGTTCAGTATGTAGAAGTTGATGCCGAAGTTTGGATTTCCTCTGCTGTTAAGAAGTCTTTTCTCGATCGTGTTAGCTTTGATGCGTTTGAGCGCCTCCATTCCGGCGTCTTTCGGATTTGCGCCGCGACGCATTTCCTCGACAATCAAGAACGAGCATAGGTTATAGAGATTTGCTTCGCCTCGTCCGGTTGAGCCGGCTGCGCCGACGCTGCCATCAATATAAAGGCCCGCTCCCAGGATGGGCGAGTCACCCACTCGGCCGGGAATCTTCCAGGCCAGACCACTGGTGGTTGTCACACCGCAGATTTCTCCTTTTGAGTTTATCCCGTTGCAGTTGATGGTGCCGTAATAGTGGTCGCGGTCGATTAGTCCGTCAGCGACCATCTTAAAGCCTTCGCGATGCCAGGTTTCCGCGCGGGTCTTTGGATCAAGATAGTGGGAAGGATCGGTGCGACGGTTCCATTCCAACCATAACTGCCGTGAGTTATCCGTGTTGAGATCGTCCTCGATTTTAAATCCCATATTCCGCGCAAACATCTGTGCGCCTTTGCCGACTAGCAGATGGTGATCAGTAGTTTCCAGAACCGCTTTTGCAACCAGCGATGGCGTGCGCACCCCTTCCAGCGATGCCACGGCTCCGGCGCGTTTCCTGGGCCCATGCATGCATGAGGCATCAAGCTGAACTATTCCATCGGCATTTGGCAGTCCGCCGTATCCCACGCTGTCGTCAAGCGGATCGAGTTCACAGATGTTGACGCCGGCAATCACCGCATCAAGCACATCAGCTCCCTTGGTCATCATCGTGAAAGCCTTTTGCACAGAGGTTACGTTGCCGTCGTGCTTGAAGCGGTTTCCGTTGGCGGAAGCAATGACCATCGGTTTCACTCCACCTTGAATAAGGAGGGCGGGAAACTGGCTCATCGCTGATTTGCTGGCGGCGAGAGTTAGGCCCGCGGCCGCGCTGCTTCGCATGAACTCACGGCGTTTGATCTTTTTCATGTTTCTCTCTCAAAGAGTTCAAGTAGTTCAGAGTTCAAGCTTTAGCTTGTGGCCGCGTCGGCCCAAAGCGATCCATTGAACCGAACAATTAGCGATCCCACTTTTTGCCATAGTCAAGCATGGGATACTTCTTCCAGAGCATTTTGGCGTGTTCGTAACCAACTTGTTCAAGAAACTCATTCGCACGACCACGGCCAACATACTGTCTAAGTCTCAACAAGTTTAGAGTTCAAACTTTAGTTTGTTTCTGTTAACGGCCTGCAACCCCTATTTATCCCACTTTTTGCCATAATCCAAGACGGGATAAGAGTTCCAAATTTCTTTTGCTCTATCACATCCCACTTGATTCAGAAACTGCGTCGCGCTAGACGAGGGCCAATCTTGGCAGTGCTTCACAAAACCATGGTGGACTGGATTGTGATGGACATAATTCAATGATGCCCAGAAATGGCGCTCCGACTTCATCGGCCGTTCGAAGCAGTTATGCCATACCTTACGTCCTCGCTGACTGTCCTCCGCATTCCACTTGAAAGACGAGCGCCCGTGGAAGTGGCCCAACTCAGATCGCAATGCTTCAATATGTTCGGTTTTCACCAGGGCGTGGTAGTGGTTTGGCAGAATACACCACGCGTAGATCTCTGAACATAGCTCTCGGCAAATCTGTAAAACCTCAAACTCGCACTCCGTCATTCGTTCAGGATTGCTACCGATAATCGGCAGATGTTCATAGCAGGTCGCGGAAATCAAATACTGACGACTTCCTTTCAGATCTAAGTGAGGTGGCGAATGCCAGGGAAGATGTCGCGAACGACGTAAGGCAAGAGCTTCCTGCTTCTGCACTTCTGTTAGCTTACGCCAGTTGTACATCGATTTGAGGACGCGGAATGCCCGCGGCAAGCTAAAGCTTGAACTCTAAACTACTTGAGCATGACCCTGCTTGAGCGTGAACTCTAAACTGCTTGAGTTATCGGCGCAAGGTTTCCTTAATCCTCTTCGCAGTCTTTGGTCCAATACCGTCGACCATTTCCAAACCGCCGCCGGCCACGAACTTTTTTAATTCCGCAAGCGAGGAGACCTTGAACTTCTGATGAAGAGTAGCCGCGGTCTTTGGTCCAATTCCGGGGATCTCAAGCAGATCAAGTACCGTAGCAGGCGTCTCGGCCGCGATTTTCTCCCACGCGTTAAAGGTGCCACGGTCAAGAAGTTCGACTATCTTTCCGGCGATTGCTTTGCCGACTCCGGGGATGGTCTGCAAGCCAGGGACACCCTCATTAGCAGCGATTGTTTTTAATGGGGTGGGCCATGTTTCGATGGATTCGCCGGCATTGCGATAAGAGCGTAACCGAAATGGATCGTCGCCACGAATCTCCATCAGTGCCGCCAGGCGGTAGAAGCTCCGGGCGATGGCTTCGTTGTCCATGAGCAGATTACGCCACGATCATCGTGCCCGTTCCTTTGTCGGTGAAAATCTCGGAG
>JACCSP010000111.1 GCA_013812905.1 Pyrinomonadaceae bacterium | reverse complement strand
CAAATGCCCGCGATGGCGCTGTTGGATCGAGACGGTGTCTACGGGGCACCGCGTTTTCACATGGCGGCAAAGAAGAGCGGAATCAAGGCCCATATCGGAGCGGAAATAACTGTCCAAAGTCGCCTCGGAGTCCACATTGGACAAAAACTCTCGTCTGGGTATCACCCTGTCGTAACGATACCCGTCTTGGTTCGCAACCGCACTGGCTATCAGAATCTCTGTCGCCTAATCACCCTGATGAAACTGCGTGTGCCGAAGCACGCAAAACCCGGTCAATGTGCGGTCACTATTGATGAACTGGCAGCACATGCCCCAGGGTTGATTTGTTTGACTGGCGGAGAGCAGGGGCCTTTGGGACCCAGGGAAGTGGAGCCCGGCAGATCGGGAGAGGGGGAGAAAACAATTAGAACGGGCGAATGGTTGTTGGAGGTTTTCGGGAAAGGAAATGTTTATGCCGAGTTGCAGCGCCATTTTAATCGCCCCGAAGAGGCGCGCAATCAGGCAGTGGTCCAGCTGGCAAAGCGGTTGAAGCTGCCGCTGCTCGCCACCAATGAAGTTCACCATACCACTCCGGCGCAACGGGAAGTTGCTGACGTCTTTACCTGCCTCAGAAATCATGTGCGTCTGGAAAACGCTGGGCAGTTACTGGCAAACAATTCCGAGCGGTATCTGAAGTCGGCGCAGACGATGATGAAGCTCTTCGCTGATTTGCCGGAGGCCATCGCCAATACTCTCGAACTCTCTTCACGGCTGAAGTTTTCTCTCGCGGATCTCGGTTACGAATTTCCCAAATATCCCGTGCCCGCCGGCGAAACAATGATGTCCTTTCTGCGTAAGCGCACCGACGAAGGCGCGCGGCTGCGTTACACCGGCCAGAATGGCGCGCCGACATATGAGCGCGCCCGGCAGCAGATCGACCGTGAACTGGTCCTGATCGAAAAACTCAAACTTGAAGGTTACTTTCTGATTGTCTGGGACATTGTTCGATTTTGCCGGCAGCAGGGAATTCTGATTCAGGGGCGGGGCTCGGCTGCAAACAGTGCTGTGTGTTACTCACTGGGAATTACGGCCGTTGATCCCGTGGGTATGGAATTGTTATTCGAGCGGTTTCTTTCTGAAGAGCGTGGCGAATGGCCGGACATCGATCTCGACCTGCCGAGTGGCGACCAGCGTGAGCGGGCAATCCAGTATGTTTATGAGCGCTACGGAAAACTGGGTGCGGCGATGACTGCAAATGTCATCACCTACCGCGGGCGCTCAGCAGCACGCGAAGTGGGCAAGGTGCTCGGTTTTGACGACGCCATTCTGGACCGTCTTTCCAGTCTGGTGCAGACCTGGGAGTGGAAGGATCCAAATGATTCGACGAAGCGGCAGTTTCGCGATGCCGGACTGGATCTTCGCAACCCGCGGATTAAAAAGTTCTTTCAGCTTTATCAGTCGGTGCAGGATTTGCCGCGGCATCTGGGCCAGCATTCCGGCGGCATGGTGATTTGCCAAGGCCAGCTTGACTCTGTGGTCCCGCTCGAGCCGGCCGCTATGCCGGGTCGAGTGGTTGTGCAATGGGACAAAGAGGATTGTGCCGACCTGGGCCTGATTAAAGTGGACCTGCTCGGGCTGGGCATGATGGCCGTGTTGGAAGATTCGATCCAATTAATCCGCGACGCTTATGGAGAAGAAGTTAACCTCGCTCATCTGCCACAGGATGACCCGTTAGTTTATACCGCCTTACAAAAGGCCGATACGATTGGCCTGTTCCAGGTGGAAAGCCGGGCACAGATGTCGTGTCTCCCGCGCCTGCGCCCACAAAAGTTCTACGACATTGTGGTCCAGGTAGCCATTATTCGTCCCGGTCCGATTGTCGGCAAAATGGTTCACCCGTATCTGAAACGCAGGCAGGGCCGTGAGCCGGTTATTTATCCTCATCCTTCGCTCGAGCCGGCCTTAAAACGTACCCTGGGAGTTCCCCTTTTTCAGGAACAGCTTCTAAAGATGGCAATGACCTGCGCGAATTTTTCCGGCGGTGAAGCGGAAGAGCTGCGGCGCGCGTTTGGTTTTAAGCGATCGGAAGCGCGCATGAAAGAAGTTGAGGTGAAGCTGCGTCTGGGCATGAAGCGCAATGGCATTGCGAGCAAAGCCCAGGACGAGATCGTGCAAGCGATCACTTCGTTTGCGCTTTACGGGTTTCCTGAATCACATGCCGCCAGCTTTGCTTTGATTGCTTACGCCAGCGCTTATCTCAAGTGTCATTATCTCGCTGCCTTCACAGCCGCCATTTTGAATAATCAGCCGATGGGTTTTTATCAACCATTCACAATTATCAAAGATGCACAGCGACACGGGTTGAAAGTGAGGCCCGTGGATGTGACGCGCTCGGATTGGTTGTGCACCATTGAAGAGGAGAGCGGGAGACAGGGAGAAGGGGAGATGGGGAGAAGCGGGGATGGGGAGATTG
>JACCSP010000070.1 GCA_013812905.1 Pyrinomonadaceae bacterium | reverse complement strand
CTCAAGACCGGGGTGATGCCGGGAAGTTAACACCGCATTGGGTATGCCGTTACCTTTATGGAGACGAATCTCCTACTTCATTTGTTACATATTGATAGTCTGCTAGCGCATCGGAGCGAACGCCGCTACAATGGGCCCGCACCAATTATCCTGATTCCGATTAGCCCTTTCACCGCCTAACATGCCGGTTGTTCCGTATTTCTGCCTGGCGCACACCATCATGTCACCAATCCGGGCGCCCGCTGACGACTCTCGAAACCCTGAGAGGGAGGCTGGCGCAGCTTGAGCTATAAGTTTCAATGGGACCGGCTGACCGATGAGCGTTTGCTCGACCTGCGGATTTCCGAGCTGCCGATCAAGATCAAGGACTCCTTCCTCGAGCTGCATATTAAACGTCTTTACCGCGAGCTCAATGAACGCGGCATTCGCTTCAAGCCGCACGTCTGGCTGTCCGAGGAATGGTTCTCCCCAGACGGCGTCCCGGGCATTGCAATTCCTTTTTATCTGGCGCATCCACGCCTGATGAAGTTGGAGCGCAAGCAAATGCTTGAGGTCGAAGGCGGCACCGATCCCGAATGCATGCGCATCCTGCGTCATGAAGCTGGACACGCGCTAGACACAGCGTTCCGGCTTCACTTCAAACGTCAATGGCGTGAACTCTTCGGCTCCTTTGCGCAACGTTATCCCGATTTCTACAAACCCAAACCAAAGAGCCGCAACTACGTCCTGCACCTGCGAGCATGGTACGCCCAAGCACATCCAGCCGAAGATTTTGCGGAAACGTTTGCGGTTTGGCTTACACCGCGTTCCCGTTGGCGGCGCCGGTACAAAGGATGGCCGGCCCTGCGCAAGCTGGAATACATTGATGACGTGATGCAGGATCTGGCCGGAACAAAACCGCGAAACCGGACCAGAACCAAGGTGGAACCGCTTTCGAGTTTAAGACTTACCCTACGCGAGCACTACCGTCGCAAGCGAGAGAAATATGATTTTGATTGGCCGGCTGTTTACGATCGGGATCTAAAGCGCATTTTTTCCGACGATCCGGCTGATAAGTTGCTGCCCAGTGCTGCCAGTTTCCTCCGTAGCGTTCGTCGCGAAGTTCGCGAGATAGTTGCCGACGGGACCGGCGTTCACCAGTACACCATCGACCACGTTCTGCAAAACATGATCGACCGCTGCAAAGAGTTGAAACTGCGCCTGGTGACCCCGCCACGCGAAGCTCGTCGGCGGATGATGATAGTGTTGACGGTCCAGGTAATGAATGTCCTTCATTCCGGTTATCACCGCATAGCCGTATGATCTTCGAACCAAAAAAAAAGCTTCGCATAATTGTCTTGGTCCACCAGGACCTGGTGCCGCCGGATTCGCTCGATGATCTGAGCGACAAAGAGAGACTCGAGGTCAAAACTGAGTATGACGTCATCTCGACCTTGAAAAAGATGGGCCATGAGGTCTATCCGATTGGGCTCTACAATCAGTTGAATGTAATTGGTAACGCGTTGATGGAGCACAAGCCCCACATCGCCTTCAATCTGCTGGAGGAGTTCCATGGCTACCCTCTCTACGACCAGCACGTGGTTAGTTATCTCGAGCTGATGAAACAAGCGTACACAGGATGCAATCCCCGCGGTTTGACCCTCGCCCACGACAAAGCATTGACCAAGATGATTTTGGCTTATCATCGCTTGCACGTGCCAAACTTTGCGGTGTTTCCAATTAATCGAAAGGTACGGCGGCCTAAGCGTCTGATCTTTCCCCTGCTGGTGAAGTCGATCAGCGAGGAGGGCTCGGTCGGCATCGCCCAGGCTTCACTCGTCCACGACGATGAAAAACTCGCTCAGCGCGTGGAGTTCATCCACCGGCAGAACAAGACTGCCGCAATAGCGGAGCAATACATCAAAGGTCGCGAGATTTACGTGGCTCTGATTGGCAACCAGAATATTCAGACCTATGCGCCTTGGGAGTTAGTCATGGAGAAGCTGCCCGAGGGCTCAGAGAATATCGCGACGCTCAAAGTGAAGTGGGACCCTGCTTACCAGGAGAGAGTGGGATTGGCAACCAGAGCGGCAATGCTTTCCCCGGAACAGCATAAGACCCTGGAACGTCTCTCAAAGCGAATCTACCGCTATCTTTTCCTCAGCGGTTATGCACGTCTGGATTACCGGATGACCGAAGGAGGCCAGTTCTACTTGCTGGAAGCTAATCCAAACCCTCAAATCGCCCAAGACGAGGATTTTGCCGATTCGGCAGCACACTCAGGGGTTCTCTATGATCAATTGCTTCAAAAAATAATCACTGTTGGCTTGAACTATCAGGGCTCCGGTCAAGTTACGTAGTGCAAAACTGATCGCTTGAACCGGAATACGGGACGAATTGATCATTTTCAGTTCTTGTACTTTCAAACCCTGAATCAATTGGCCAGGCTTGTCCCGAATGATGCTCGCACTCACATTGCTCTTCGCGATCAATCTCTATCGGCACGTTAAACGTGAAGGTATTTGATTGTTAAGTTGCCTGAGCCCACAAAGCCAATCGCCGCCTAAGGGCCCTGTCACATTGACTGCTGTGTTTCGACAGGAACGTGGCCCTGTCGCAATCGGGCGACACTTCTATCGGCAACACTTTCGTGACCTCTTTTAGTTCGCTGCCAGCAATCAAAATGTGAGTCGTCACAAAACAGTCACATTGCCTCTTGCCCCATACACGGGTAGCCGCTATTCTGCGCTTGGCTTTCAGCGTGTCCCCTCACTTAAGAAAGAAATAAAAAGAATATTCGAACAAGGTAGGATCTCCTTGAATGCTTTTACAAAAGCTGTTCCCCTGGGCACTGACCCTGTGTCTTACGCTTGCTATTTCGGCGCCGGCTCAGAATGTCGAGACCAGCGAACGACAAGTCGCACGAAACACCTTACCTGATGATCTGACCCCTATCTCGGCGGATGACCCCATCATCATTTCGCTGGCCTCAGCTGAGGACATCAAGGCAGCCGCAGTGACGCCAGCGAGTGCTGGTTTCAAATTCCAACAATTAATGTCTTCAGCGATCGATCGGAGGCTAGGGACTCCATACTCGTGGGGCGCTACCGGACCTTCCAGATTCGATTGCTCCGGATTCGTTTGGAGTACTTTCCAATCCGTAGGAATCGACTTTGAGCGCAGCAGCGCACGCACGCTTTGGGCTCGTTTTGCTCCGGCGACGCCAGAAGAGAAGTCCAAGTTTGGTACGCTCGTCTTCTTCGGCGGGCTCACCCACATTGGAATTGTCGCTGACGACCACGGCTTTTATCATGCCTCGCGTCGTCACGGCGTGGTCTATTCACCTTTCACTGACTATTGGCTGTCTCGGATCGATGGTTTTCGTCGGGTGCCGCTGCCAGAGCAGGTTGAGCCAACGGCTGACTAACTATTGCAATTGTTTTCCCAACGGCAGAACGCCGGTGCGTCGATTTGAAGCGCCGGCGTTTTGACTTTCGGCCAAAGCTCAATGGTCGCGGATCCCGAGGATCAGACCTTAATACAAGTCAGGCCGACTACTTACTCATCAGTCCCTTGTCAGATCCGCGTTTTCCGCGCTAATCCGCAGCCAAAGTTTCTTCTAACGGCTATGAGACAAAGCCCGCCCGGTGTTCTTCGTCAGGCGCCTCCCAGACCACAACGATCTTGTCTAGCGATACGAAGCAGGTCTTATCTTCAGAATCTCTTAGCTGAACCACGCCGCCCTCCACCCTGATAACCTCGCCCCGGAGACTGGCAGAACCCTCACACCGGAGGTCCACTTTTTTACCAACCATTTTTGAGAGAAGATCATTCATTAGAACTCATCCCGGGCTTCACTGCGTGGCCCACGAACGCCTTACCGCCCGCTTCCGTTTCTGAACGTAATTTGAATCAAAGGCAGAACGTCGGGATCGTCTTGCTGAGTGCGTTCAAACTCGAGAAGGTCGAAGTGAGCGCAACGGTCGGTGGTAGGAAATTCTCGGCACACAGCCGGCCGGGCGTTGTATATCTTGCACTGACGGGTAACCGGATTCAAGAAAGTGCACGATTGGCCCAGCACCGGATCTGCCTTGCGACGCAGAACCCGTTCGGTGCGGTTATAGGTGCGAGTAAACCGCACCATCGCGGTTTCGTAATCTACGCCGAAATGCTTTGCCAGGCGGTTTATATCCCGTTTAGTAACCTGAACGCGTTCATAAATTGAACAGCAATAGGCGGGGCACTTGCTGCAGTCATAGTTTGCCGGGTAACGACTTGCAAGGGTACTCATGAACGCTCAGCCCTCTTTGCTCTCTTAGGTACTTCTGAAACTTTACCGCCGCTTCGATTTTTTGTACTCAGCAAGCAACAGTGCCATGAACTCATCCCGACGCTTGTAGAGTCGCTTAGGCTCGCGTGGAGCGTGCTGCGCCAAGGCATAAGCTGTAATGATCGGCAGCGCTACTGTGGAATCAATATAGCAGACAACTGCATCCGGTAGGCGATCAGGATCAACCTTGCCCCATGAGACGGCTTCGCCCGGTGTTGCTCCGGAAAGCCCACCGGTATCAGGGCGTGCGTCGGTCACCTGCAGGAAGTAGTCGTGGCCGCGCTCGTCGATTCCCAGCACTTCCTGAATCTGTGGCTCGGTTTGGAGTAAAAAGTTTTTCGGAGACCCGCCGCCCAGGATGAAAACCGCCGACAGACCAGGTTGGCGCTTGCGCTGACCAGATTTCTTCTTTCCGTTGTTGCCTGCATTGCCGACATTACGTTTGGCAGCGAGCACAATCGCGGCTGTCTCGTTTACGTCAAGCGAGGGATCGAAGGCCAGCTTGTTCCCCTGCAGAGCTTTTGCGGCCACGTTCATGCCAATGGATGAATCGCCCGGCGATGAAGTGTATATCGGCACCCCATATTCGTAAGCGACGGCCAGTAGAGACTTATCCTTTAGTCCCAGTTTTCGCTCGCGCTCATGTACGTAACGGCCACAGAGATAATGAAACTCGGCCGTGGACATCGGTTTTTGAAATTCCTTTGCGGCTATGATTCTTCGAAAGAAAGCGTCGGTATCAAGCAGAACGGAATAATCGAAGAAAATGTCGTAGATGCGCACCACCTCTTCCTCACGAAGCACGATGTCGGAAGTCTGCGCGTCGCCCTGGTGCATTGAGAGCCCGATGCCAAAGTGGGTATCATGATAGAGATTCGCACCTGTGGAAATAATCCAATCAATAAAGCCGGCCTTAATCAAAGGAATCAGAGCTGAGATACCCAGGCCCGCCGGGGTTAGAGCACCGGTTAGCGAGAGACCTACGGTAACTTCAGGCTCGAGCATCTTCTGCGTGAAAAGATGGCAGGCTTCCCGCAAACGCGCCGCGTTGTAGGCCAAAAATGCTTCATCCACCAGATTGGTCAGAGTCGTCTGGGAGGTTATTGGGGCGGGATTGATTTTCCGTCCCCGCAGGAATTTGCTTCTGTTCACCATGGCTACGTCTCAATTGGAACCCCAGCATGCTTCCACAGATCGTTTTCAGTTCCTCCTAAATTCCTCCCAACGCCTTAGTTTATCCATTGCAGTTCTTAATAGCTCCCATCTGCAATTCTCTTGAGTCTGGTGGTCATTAGCTGTTTTGACCTTCGCTACCATTCCCTTGGGCTGCGCGTTTCAGCCGCAAGCGTCCGATGCGCCGCTCGTCGGCTTCCAGGACTTCGACTTCGAGGCCGCGAAAAGTTAAGTGCTCACCAGAACGCGGCACCTTTCCCGATTCGTTGATGACCAGCCCGGCAATGGTTGTGAAGTCGTCGTCTTCTATTTCCAGTCCAAACAGTCTCTCGATCTTCCCGATCTCGGTTGATCCGAGCACCTCGTAAGCGCCGTCGCGCCTTTCGACAATCTCTTCTTCCTCACCTCCGATATCCTCATCTTCAATCTCGCCGACTATCTCTTCGAGAATATCCTCAACCGTGACCAGCCCCGCGACCCCGCCGTATTCATCAATTACGATTGAAAGCTGTACGTGGGCCTTTTGCATCTCTTCGAGCAACTCGGCAACCGATTTAGTCTCGGGCACGAAATAGACCGGGCGCACCAGGGGCGCGATCGGTTCATCTTCCTTGCCTTCGGTCCACCTTTGCAGGAGATCGCGAACGTAGATCAGGCCCTCTACATTATCGATCTGATCGCGATAGACCGGCAGCCGGGAGTACTTGGACTCAATAATGATGTCCCGGGCCTCACGAACGGTAGCGCTTTCCGCTATCGCCACTATGTCCGGTCTAGGAGTCATAACTTCGCTGACTCGAGTGTCGCCGAACTCGATGATCGAATGAATCAGCTCGCCTTCTTCTTGCTCCAGAATGCCTTCAGCTTCACCGACATCGATCAACGCCTGAATGTCGTCGCCGATGTCCTCCTGCTCGTCCTCTTCGCCGTTCTCAGGGGCTTGTTCTTTGCTCCGTGTGCGATCGAATAGTCTGTGAAAGGGATCTGCGGCAAAGGCCATCAAAGGCAGAAAGGGACGCATTACCGGTAACAGTAAAAGCAGAGTGGCTTCCGGGTCACGGGTCGAGATAAAGAGTGGGATCAGTTGACGAAACATTCCCGCCAGCAATAGGCCGGAGAGCAAGCCCACCAACACAAAGCGTCGTTCCGAGAACATTTTGAGCGAGATGGATGTGACCAGCACCGCCACAACCACCAGCAGGATCTGAATTGTTGCGGAGATGGCGAAACTAAATCGCGGGCGATTTTCCAGGACTTGCTTTAAGAAGCTTGCCGAACGCCTTTTTGATCCTTCTTCCGCCTCACTGATTAGTCGTCTTAACCCGACATCGCTCAACTGTCCAAAGGCCATGTCGACAGTGGCAAGTATTGACAGGACAACGAGCAGCAGAAAGGTGAGTACAAATTCAATTTGCATGCGCTACAGGATGGTAAATCGTAAATAGCAAATGGTAAATGGAAGAACGTCTGTCATCGTGGCTAGTAGTTTAGCGCTCGTATTTTTCCAATACTCCACAGACAACTGTCAACTGACTATCTCATGCCCATCTGGCCCCGCAGACGTAGTTCCAGCCGACTCATCTCCCCCTTATCAGTCTCATGGTCATAGCCGCAAAGGTGCAGCAGCCCGTGAAGTATGAGTTGCGCAATTTCTTTTTCAAAGTTGAGACCGTTCTCGGCTGCCTGGCTCTCCGCACGCTCAACCGAAATCGCAATGTCGCCCAGCCTCGGCGGTGATGTTTCAGTAAACTTGTCGTCACCTGCCGGAAACGACAACACATCAGTTGGTTTGCTCAATCTTCGGAACCGTTTGTTCAGGATCTTAATCTGCCGGTCCGAAACGAAAGCGATCGTGGCGTCGTGTCCGGCTTTTCCAATGGCCGTTAGAGCCTTTTCGCCGAACACCTGCCAGCGCTCGCAGTCCATCTCTCGTCGGCGCTGCCTGCTCACCACCTCAATCATAATCTTAGATATTAGCTTTCTTGGAATGATCTTCATATGCCCTGATAATCATTTGGACGAGTTTGTGGCGCACCACGTCCTTTTCCGTAAAGTAGACGAACTCGATGCCTTCCAGGTTAGAAAGTACTCGCTCGGCCTCAATCAGCCCGCTGCGTTTGCCGGTTGGAAGGTCGACTTGGGTCACGTCCCCAGTGATCACGGCCTTGGAACCAAAACCAATGCGCGTTAAGAACATCTTCATCTGTTCGCTGGTGGTATTCTGAGCTTCATCCAGGATGATGAATGCATCCGCCAAAGTGCGCCCCCGCATAAACGCAAGAGGCGCCACTTCGATCACTCGCTTCTCCAGCAACCTGGTTACGCGTTCGTAGTCAATCAAATCGAAGAGCGCATCGTAGAGTGGCCGCAGATAGGGATCCACTTTGTCCTGCAAATCCCCAGGGAGGAAACCAAGTTTCTCGCCCGCCTCCACCGCAGGCCGCGCCAGCACGATCCGGTTAACCTGTTTCTGCATCAAAGACTGCACGGCCATCGCTACAGCCAGATATGTCTTGCCAGTGCCGGCCACACCGATACCAAAGACTACGTCCCTTTCCTGTATGGCCTGAATGTATTTGCGCTGATTGGCGGATTTCGGAGCTACTTGCTTTTTTCCGGCGGGATTGAAGCGCGCTTTGGTGAAGTAATCCCTGAGGCTGAAGGCGCGGTCCTCGGCGATTTGCGCAAACGCCTCACGCAATTCCTTATCGGTAAACTGCCGGCCTTCTTTGAAAAGCTCGGAAAAATCTTCGAGAATACGCTCCGCAGTCTCGACGTCTTTGGAATCCCCGTCAATGGAAACGTCTTGTCCGCGGGCGTTGATACGCACGTCCAAAAGCGACTCCAAGTACTTAATGTTCTGGTCGTGAACACCGAACAGCGTTTCCAGTCCCCTTGGCGGAAGCTCAATCTTGTTCAAGAACGCTCACTTTCATTTCTTGCTAAACTATGAGGAGGGCTTACAGCGTGGAAGTGCGGAAAGATTGTTGACATAGGCTACGGCTGGCACGCTACTACAGGGCTTACTTTGGTGTCAAATATTGCCTGATTTTAAGCGGGTACCCGGGTAGTGTCACTACTCTCAATCTCGGCACCTCTCAGTCTCGTCACCCTTGCGTTGTGTTCCTATGCTCTGATAAATTCCTTATTAACCGGCATCTTTTGCTTCCATCTACTACCAGCCTCGAGCATCGCAATAAGGAGATGATCCAAATGAAAAGGCAGATTGCTGCGATAGTCATACTAGCGCTAGTCGGAGGGCTGACCCTCTTTCTAGTAACTCGGAATCAGGTAGTAGCCACAATTCCAGCGCAGGCAGAATTGATTGTCATCCCACCATTTAAGAGTGGCGTAGAGGGCGTGGCAATAGTGAGCGCGGACGTAGTCTATGACCCAGTTGCCGCTCCATCGCTCCAACTGGAGATTCAGAACAACACAGCTAGATCTGTGGTTGGTGTGCATGTAAATAGTGGCACTTCAGGTCAGGGGCGCAGTGGCGACAGTGGGCGGCCTTTTCTCCAGCCTTTCGGGAGCGCAACGATGATGTTCCCAGTAAGCAACCTTACTCCAGCCAAACCGCTGTCCATATCGGCGGTAGTA
>JACCSP010000036.1 GCA_013812905.1 Pyrinomonadaceae bacterium | reverse complement strand
CGGACATCGATAAGACGCTGGAGATCATTCGTGAAGCGGCGCGGCGAGAAACGGATTAGTCACATGCGATCGATCCAAGAAAACCACGCCAATTTACATTCTGAGATCTGAAATCTGAGATCTCAGATCTCAAAGTGTCAGTTCGTGGGAATTCGTGGACCGTGTGACAACTATGTTGAACGAATGACCGGAACACTCCAATCACAAACTTTCAACCACGAGCTCGGAGTCGCGCTCGAGCTTGCGCGCGAGGCCGGCGCCGCTATCCTCGAGTTCTACCAAGGCCCGCTTCAGGTTGAACAGAAGATCGGGTTTGATGAGCGGGAGCCGGTAACTCAGGCTGACCGAGTTGCAAACGAGTTAATCGTCGAAGCGCTTCGGAAAGAGTTTCCCAATGATGGCATTCTTGCCGAAGAATCGGTGGACACTGCACACCGCCTCGACAAACGAAGAGTCTGGATGATTGATCCTCTCGATGGCACCAATGGGTTCATCGATGGCAATGGCGACTTCGCGGTGCAAATTGGTCTGGCTCAAGACGGACAATGCGTGCTGGGGATCGTTTATCAACCCATAACGGGTGTGCTCTATCACGCCGTCCGGGGACAGGGGACCTGGATCAGGCGCCCCAATCTTAAACCAGAGCGAGCGGCAGTGTCCGACCAGAAAGAGCTTTCGCTCATGCGGCTGGCCGCAAGCCGGTCACACCGCAGCTCGCGGATGGACAAAGTGGTCAAAGCCTTTAGGGTCAAGGAGGAGGTGCGGCGCGGCTCGGTGGGAATTAAGGTGGGTCTGATTATCGAGCTGCAGTGCGACCTCTACGTGCATCTCTCGCCGCGTACGAAGCAGTGGGATACCTGTGCGCCGGAAATAATCCTGACTGAGGCTGGGGGACGGTTCACGGACCTCTTTGGGCGGCCGCTCAGATACAACTCACCCGAAGTCCAAAACCGCAACGGGATCATTGCGAGCAACGGCGTAGCCCACGATCGGATTGTCAACACACTTGCCCCACTGCTCGCGGATTTTGGGCGGGTACCGATCTAGGTGAACTCGTCCATTACATCCACCCGGTCTTTATCGCTGGTCGGTTTTTGTAATTGAGTGGCCACTACAATACTCGCAAACTAGACACTACGCGCAACTTCAAACTTGAATAGGCGAGCCCGTTGCGCCATCATGCAGACAATGGCAAATGCTTTGCAGCGACTGGCGCAAAACGTTGGCGGTGATTTCTTTGTCGATGCATCCTGCATCGACTGTGACACGTGTAGCCAACTAGCGCCCACGGTATTTCGCGACCACGGCGAGCAGTGCAGCGTTTATCATCAGCCGCAAACTGATGAAGAAAACCGCCTAGCGCTGATGGCCCTGGTTGCATGTCCGACCGGATCAATCGGAGCCACGGAAAAACACGATGCGCACATCGGCATCGATGCCTTCCCCCTGTTGATTGCCGACAACGTCTATTTCTGTGGCTTCACTTCTGAGTCAAGCTTTGGTGGATGGAGTTACTTGATCGTGCGTTCGGAGAAGGATGGCGGCAATGTGATGATCGATTCGCCGCGCTTCGCCCGCCAACTTGTTAAGAGAGTCGAGGCGCTGGGCGGCATTGATCGCCTGCTGTTAACCCATCGCGATGACGTTGCCGACCACGCATTGTTTGCCGAGAAATTTGGCTGCCAGCGGATTATGCATGCTTCAGATGGTGCGGGCAGGCTGGGCCTCGAACGAATTATCGAGGGTGAAGAAGAAGTGAGGCTGGATGACGATCTTGTCGCCATACCAACGCCGGGCCACACCCGCGGACACGTAGTTTTCTTATATCGGCAGAAGTTCCTATTTACTGGAGATCATCTGGCCTGGTCTCCCGAGCGGAAGACCCTGACTGCCTTTCGCAGCGTGGCCTGGTATTCCTGGGCCGAGCAAACGCGTTCCATGAATAAGCTCTTGAACTACGATTTTGAGTGGGTCCTGCCCGGGCACGGTGTCATCCATCATGATAGCGGTAATAACATGCGGGAACATCTGCAGCGCTGCCTGGCATGGATGAAGAAGCAAAGATGATCGCTTAAGGGCATAGCCGGATTCAACTATTTGAAGTGGGGAAACGATGAACAGAAACCAAAAGATCGCTATTGGCTGCGGAGGTGCAGGATGTCTTGGCTTGCTTGTTGTCGCGGTGGCCGCGGCGGGCCTGTACTTTTTTTACGAGCGCATACCACCCATGGTAAACCGCAACTCAAACTTCAACATAAACATAAACCGCGGTTCAAACAGCAACACCTCGAAGGACTCTTCAGATGAGGCGTCACCAACCGCTTCAATGGCTGATGATGACAAACATAAGCTCTTTCAAGCTGCCACCGCCGCTAACGACATTGCTCTGATGCAGAAGGTATTCACGAGCCTCGGATTGTTTGATGCAAACGGCTTGTACACCGACGATTATTCGGATTTCATCCGGGATCACACGAGTTGGATGCTGAAGAATTCCGACTTCATGCGAACTATTGACACGCCTGACAAAGCGAGAGCTTACGTGGAGGCGCATCTAGACGATTAATGACTGGTTCCCAACGATTTCTTCTTAGCCAGATTGGGAGTCAGGCAATCGAATATAACGGGCGGGCGTGCGGTTTAGCGCCCGTTTTGTTATTTTAACGGCACAGTCTGATGCCCCACGTCCAAGGTCCACCGTCGGGGCTTGAAGAGACTTTGGACGTTGGACTTTAGACTGTGGCCTGCATAATGACTCCCGAACGCATCCGCAATTTTTCCATCATCGCCCACATTGATCACGGCAAGTCGACGCTGGCAGACCGTCTGCTCGAACTAACTGGGGCGGTCACCGGTCGTGATATGTCCGAGCAAATTCTTGACAATATGGACCTTGAACGCGAGCGCGGGATAACCATTAAGTCGCACGCGGTGAGACTCAATTATACAGCCCAAGACGGCGTGGCTTACGTTTTGAACCTGATCGACACGCCGGGCCATGTTGATTTTTCTTACGAAGTTTCCCGATCGCTGTCTGCCTGTGAAGGAGCACTGCTGGTGGTCGACGCCTCGCAAGGCGTGGAAGCACAGACGCTGGCGAATACTTACCTGGCACTCGATAACAATCTGGAACTGATTCCGGTGATCAACAAAATCGATTTGCCCGGCGCCGAGCCGGAAAAGGCAATCGAACAGATTGAACATTTGATCGGTCTGGAAACGCATAATGCAGTTTTCACCAGCGCGAAAACCGGCGAAGGCGTGGCCGAGGTTCTGGAAGCAATCGTTCGCGATGTGCCGGCACCAAAGGGTGATGCCGACGCTCCGTTGAAGGCCCTGATCTTCGACTCCTGGTACGACTCTTACCGCGGCGTGATCGTGTTGTTCCGGATTATTGATGGGACCATTCGCCCGGGGATGAAGATCCGGTTTTTTATTACGGGTCGCGATTATCAGGTCGAGACCCTGGGGGTAAATAAGCCGCGCCCCACGCCGATCGATAAACTGGGCGTGGGTGAAGTGGGATTCTTGACGGCCTCGATCAAGGAAGTCGCCGATGTTCAGATTGGCGACACTATCACTGAAGCAGCTCGCCCAACCCCTGAACCGTTCCCGGGCTTCCAGGAGATCAAGCCCATGGTTTTCGCTGGGCTTTATCCGGTAGACACAAATCAATATGAAGAGTTGCGCGACGCCCTCGATAAACTTCGTCTGAACGACGCGTCATTTTTTTATGAGCCCGAGTCGTCAACCGCGCTTGGATTCGGCTTTCGCTGCGGCTTTCTCGGGCTGTTGCATATGGAGATTGTGCAGGAGCGCCTGGAGCGGGAGTTTGATTTGGCTTTAATCACCACCGCACCGGGCGTGCGTTATACGGTAACGACTACCGATGGGCAGGTTGCCGAGATTGATTCCCCGGCCAAGATGCCGGATCCCGGCCGCATTGTTAAAATAGAAGAGCCGGTGATTCGCGCCACAATACTGACTTCTGACGAATACCTTGGCGGCATTCTGCCCCTGCTCGAAGAAAAGCGCGGGGTTCAGAAGGGCTTTGAATACATTGCCAGCAATCGAGTGATGCTTACCTATGAATTGCCGTTGAATGAGATTGTGCTCGACTTTTATGATCGCTTGAAGTCCGTATCTCGCGGCTACGCTTCACTCGACTACAGCCTGGCGGGCCATTGGGAGAGTGATCTTGTCAAACTTGATGTGCTGGTTGCCGGCGAGCCCGTGGACGCCCTTTCCCTCGTGCTTCATCGCGACACTGCGCAGGCGAAAGGCCGATTGTTGACGGAAAAGATGAAGCAGTTGATTCCACGGCAACTTTTCGAGGTTCCCATTCAGGCGGCCATCGGCAATAAGGTAGTGGCGCGCGAAACCGTGAAGGCCCTCGGGAAAAACGTAATCGCGAAATGCTATGGCGGCGACATCTCCCGTAAGCGCAAGTTGCTCGAGAAGCAAAAGGAAGGCAAGAAGCGGATGAAGAAAGTGGGCCGCGTTGAGATTCCGCAGGAAGCGTTTCTGGCAGTTCTGAAAGTGAATGAATAGGTACGACATTAATGGACCACTGCTCCCTGTCGAACCGCGAGTAGATCCGCAGTTCATTCTGCTCGATGAGCACCAGGCGGCAGTTTTGAGGTGAACTGCATTTAAGAAGGCGCCCGTGATAGGCTAAGTTGTAGCGCGGTTGATGTCCGGGCAGATGGCTAGCTTGAAATGATTTTGAAGTTCTCAAAAAACGAAAAACAACCGACTACGATTCAGCCCCCAAAAGACGTGACCATCTTCTGCGATGGCTCAAGTCTTGGTAACGGCCGAGCGGAAACGCGGGCGGCTGCGGTAGCCATGCTTGGCTTTCGAGGTTTCTGGCGCTCGGTCGGCACTTATCTTGGCAATGCCACAAACCAGCAAGCCGAGATTGCAGCTGCAGCGGTGGGTCTGGAAGCTTTGCGCGAGCCCTGCCACGTTCATCTGTTTACTGACTCGCGCTACGTCGTTGAGACAATGAGTGGACGCTTTCGTCGCAAAGCTAACCACGATTGGTGGCAACGTCTAGATAAGGCTGCGAGCCGACACCAGGTTGAGTGGGAATGGACTAAAGGCCACGCTGGGCATCTCATTCAGGAAGCTGTCGATCGCGCGGCAAGAACCATCGCTACCCTGGGGCGAGTGGATGAAAATGTTTTGCGCGATGCGGAAGAGAAGGTTGGGATTGTCGAAGTTTCAGCTCCTGATGCCGCCTCGCTACTGAAATGATCGACACGCTGCGCTACCTAAAAAGGAACCGCTATTTCCCGGGAAAACTCTTAACGGCCGAAGACCTCGAGCTTGAGCAGCAATACTTTCGCGAGAAACTAAAACGGCACAACCAGTATTTGCATGGCTTCGGAATAGTTTTTGGACTCAAAGTTACCCAGAACGCCCGGGAAGTGGTCATTTCTCCGGGTGTTGCTATCGACTGCCAGGGTAACGAAATCGTGCTACCGGAGCCACAGGAACAGGCATTGCCCGGTCCAGATTTAGGTGCCACTCTCTTTCTCAGCGTTAGTTATATCGAAAAGGAGGCTGACCCAGTCCCTGCCAAGGTGTCAAACTCTTCTGTAATGGAGAATTCGAGAATCGAAGAAAGCGCGGCTGCGATTTTTGGAAAAGCGAATGCAAATCAAGGGCACCGGCATTTCAACGGTCGTTGGAGCGCTTGTGGCAAGTCGCATGGACTTACTATTGCCAGACTCAAATTCAGTTCAGGCCGATGGAGAATTGATCGGCGTCACCACGCACCCTTGATTAAATAGTCTTACCGTCGCTCTCTGGCTGCCGTTTTCGAGGATTAGCTTTCGCGGGGCTTCATCTCTATAATCCCTCTTCCGGTAGCCTCAAGTACTCCCCAAGGCAGTTTCAAGACCAGAACGAAAAATAGTGTCTTCGACCCCATCATTCTTCAATCATCGCTCAGAGTTGCCGTTATCGCGCTACGGCCGGGTTTATCCGCTATTCGTATTGCTGCTTTTCTGCCCACTTCAGTCACTGGCTCAGTACAACGAGCGCGGTTGGGAATGGCAGAATCCGCTGCCTCAGGGCAATTCAATTAATGCCATCAGATTCGCCGACGACAAAACCAATGGCTGGTCAGTAGGAGCCGATAGTGTAATTCTGCGCACACGGAATGCGGGCTTTGACTGGGAACCACAGGAATCTCCCGCCAACACTACGTTTTACGGCCTCTACGTCAGGGACAGATTGCGGGCAGTGATTTCGGGAGCACGCGGGATAGTTTTGACCACCACCAACGGCGGTCGGAAATGGACTGAGAGACTCACGGGCGTTACAGACCACCTTTTTTCTGTGGCCTTCGCTAAAGATGATCCTCTGCGCGGATGGGCGGTCGGTAGCTTTGGCGCGATCATTTCAACCAGTGACGGCGGTGTTACCTGGGAGAGACAAAATGCTCCCACGACGGCGCACCTTTTCTGTGTCTCGTTTGTTGACACCAGCACCGGGGTTGCCGTTGGTTCAAGGGGCACCATCCTCGTCACGCACAACGGTGGTGCCGACTGGAAACCGCAAACTGGCATTAGCGGTTCGGCGTTGACTGGGGTCGCCTTCAGCTCTTCCAAGCGAGCTGTAATTGTGGGTTACGGAGGAACGATTCTTGAAACGGATGATGGCGGCATCACCTGGCGGTCGATAAATTCGTTGATTACCACAGATCTTCTGTCCGTCTTTTTTGCCGACGACAAATTGGGATGGGCTGCAGGCGACAATGGCGTGGTTTTGACCACCGGCGACGGCGGCACGATTTGGCTGCCCGTTAATGTGCGCACAAGTCCCAGGCTGGCCACCGTCTATTTCGCGGATGAATCGTTAGGATGGGCCGCAGGCTCGGATGGGCTCGTGGTCCGCACCGATGATGGCGGTCTCTCCTGGAGGCGTCTAACCGAAGGCGGGCGGGAGGATCTGGCACATATCGTCTTCCTTGATGGATCTCGCGGGCTAGCTGTGGGCTCGCGTGGCAGGATTCTTTTTACCAGCTCGGGGGGAAAGAACTGGACCGTCCGACCATCAGCTACTACGGCGCGCTTAAACTCCATCGACTTCGTCGACCAGAAGCAGGGATGGATAGTGGGAGACAAAGGAACCATCCTGAGGTCAGTTAATGGCGGCGTTACTTGGTCGCCGGTTGCGGTCGAAGTTCGCGAAGATCTGTTCGGTATCGACTTCGTGTCGCCCCGGCAAGGATGGATTGTGGGCGCACGGGGAGCGATTCTACACACAAATGATGGCGGAGAGACCTGGCGAGCCCAGCGCGCCGACACTTTTAGCTGGCTTGAAGATGTGCGCTTTACTGATGAGAAGCGTGGAGTTGCTGTGGGGTCAAGCGGAACAATTCTGCGCACCGCAGACGGTGGCGAGACGTGGACACGCGTTGACCGGAACTTAAAGGAATGGCTTTATGCTCTCACGTTTGCGGACGCTCAGCGCGGATACGCGGTGGGCGCCCGGGGAGTCATTCTCCGCACTGACGATGGTGGGATCAACTGGAAGGATGTTGAGAGCGGCCTGACCACAAACCTTTTTGCCGTTGGAGTCATTGGGCGGAACGACGTTTTGGTGACTGGAGACCAGGGCCGAATCCTGCACAGTATGGATGCGGGTCAAACGTGGGAGGTGCAACCGACGATTACCAGCACGCCACTTTTCTCAGTTGCTTACCGAGGTGGCTCTAACATCTGGGTCGCCGGCAGTGGCGGCGCAATCCTGCGACGCACGGAAGACGTTGCAACCGTCAGAATTCCCACACCCAAGCTGCCCCCGGCACTCCGACGCGGGCCACCAAAGATTGGGGCACAAAACAGTCAGCTAGAGATCGATGATGGTGATATTCCACGCGCATCCCCTCCACAAAAACAACCTGTGCGACCGAGGTGAAGCCATGGTCCGATTGATAGTAAAGGCTGCAAATTACCGAAAGTCTTTTTGGGTTTCCACATAGCCTACTGCTTCTGGTTCATTGAGAGACTTGGCTCAGCTCAGCTCGGTTATCCCCCGGTCGCTGACATTCTCAGGCCGGATCCTCCTCGGGCGGTCCCGCTCGTGATGCCCTCATCATTGCCGCAGCCACTTCAATTGCTTCCTCGTAGATCTTGTCATTACACAGGATTTCCATCTCACAAGAAAGCAGTTGGGCCGCACTCTGATTTCTAACAGGTAGCAACCGGCTTGGATAGGAGCGCTCAGCGATTGTAGGCTGAGTCTCCAAATGGAGGCCATCCTCGCTACGGCTGACCAGGAAAGTGGCCGGCACTTCAGAGGTTTTCAATTCGATCTGAGTGAGTCTTCCGGATTTCATTGCCGGACGCTGGACCTCGTTGAAACTTAGTTCGATGAGACGATCATTGTTCTTAAAGTGGAAAGCTAGACCTCGGGGCGATCGCTGCATTGCCACGGCGCCTTCAAATTTCCAGTTCAGGCGGCTGGCAAGCCAACCAGCGATTAGTAGAGCTTGTGAAGAAACGACTGAGATTGTTCCCGTTTCAGACACAAAGCAAATCCGCACATCTGTAATTTGCTGCAATTCAGCGCGATAGTCCTCCACGTCATAAAAATTGGCCAGCGATGTCCTCCAGGCCGTGAGCCGGGACCAGTTAATATCGCTAAGGACTATTGCTTCGTCACCTCTCCGCTTTAAGAGTTGCGCGACAGCGACAAAGTCTGAAGGAGGGTTCAGCGACACGGCGGAATCGAACACTAGACGATCAGCGGCCAGGCAAAGCTGATTGAAAACTCTCTCTTCGGCGCCTAGTTTCCCACGCCACCAGAGAAAGACCGGGAGGTCAGGCACGAGCAGCGGTACTGCCGCGCTCGGCAACTCAGAAACAAAAGGTCCGTGGGCAGTAAGAGTAATCTCCTCGCAACAAAGATTCTTTGAGTCTGAACGTTTCTGACTCGCGCAAAAAGCAGATACATGCAGCTCGATATCACGCGCCGCAGCGTTTCTATCACCGGCCATCAGCAAAGCTCGACAGGGATGAAAAGAAGCCAGTTCACTGATGATCTGCCGGGTCTCAGGCAATAGCGATTCGTCATTCAGGAAAACCATTAAGTCTGCTGATCGTGCGCGTAGCACAGCGTCATCGCTAGCCTGATTGTAACCCGCGGTCTGCTTCCACAATTCCGCAAGCGTCCGCTCAACTGCTTCGACATCAAGCGTGTTTGGCACGGGAATTTGTTGAGGGATGGAAGACACCGTTCGTTACGTTTAATTAATGTGCCAGCGTTTGAGTGACATGTTAGTTCAAGATTAGGCAGCGTAAAGAGAAAGCTGGGGCGGCCTCTTCGCTGCCTCACAAATGACGCTTAAGGTGCTAGAGACTCCACCGCAGTCCACCCTTTAGGGCCCGCCCTTCACTCGCGGGATGCAAGGGAGTACGTCTTTAGAGCTTGCGCCAGTGTCTTCCCTCACGTTCTACGAATTCGAAGGCGATCGGTGGTCCCCATGAACCGGCCTCATAGTTTGGAAAATCAAAAGCTGTTGTTTTCCAAGCGTCGAGAATTGGGGCCACTATTTCCCAGCCAAGTTCCACCATGTCGCGACGCGCATAAAGCGTGGAATCGCCAAGCATGCAATCAAGCAACAATCGTTCGTAAGCTTCCGGTGGTTTCACCCCGAAAGACGAGCCGTAGCGAAAATCCATATTAACCCAGCGAATGCGCATTGCCTGACCGGGAAGTTTCGCGCCAAAACGAAGAGTAATACCTTCGTTTGGTTGAATGCGAATGACGAGTACGTTAGGTTCCAAAGGAGCGTCAGAATCAGTGAACAGTCTATGTGGGACTTCCTTAAAATGGATCGCAATCTCAGTGACGCGCTTCTGCAAGCGCTTTCCGGAGCGGAGGTAAAACGGAACATTGGCCCAGCGCCAATTATCAAACTTGATCTTAAGGACCGCGAAGGTCTCGGTGGATGATTGGGTATCAACTCCGGGCTCCTCGCGGTAACCGTCCACAGTTTGTCCCAATACCTGACCAGGGCCATACTGCCCCCGAACTGCGTATTCACCGACCAAGTCGGGTGGAATCGGACGCACAGTCTTCAGGGCACGGACCTTCTCCTCCCTAACGTCGTCTGATTTAAGAGAGACTGGCGGATCCATGGCGATCAACGAAACGAGCTGAAAGACGTGATTCTGCATCATGTCGCGTAAAGCACCCGCCCCTTCGTAGTAGGCGCCGCGACCTTCAACTCCGATTGCCTCCGCATTAGTAATTTGGACGTGGTCAATGTATTGGTAATTCCACAGAGGCTCAAAGATGCTGTTAGCGAAGCGAAAGACCAAAAGGTTCTGAACGGTCTCTTTGCCCAAATAGTGATCTATCCGATAGATTTGGTGCTCTTCAAAAACCGCGGCGAATTGGGCGTTTAGTGCGCGCGCACTTTCCAGATCGTGACCGAATGGCTTTTCAACAATGATGCGCGCCCAGGCTCGACCTTCCGGCCGCGCCAGATTAGCTTGAGCTAGTTGGTTCGCAATAAGGCCAAAAAACTCTGGAGCGGTGGCCAGATAAAAAATGCGATTGCCCTGGGTTTTGCGTTGCTCGTCAATCTCTTTCAGACGCGACCGCACGCTGGTGTAAGGTTCGGTATCCGTAAATTCACCAGCGATATAAAAAATCCCGCCGGCGAAGCTGGTCCACGCTGCTTCGTCAACCGTATCTTCGTCACCAAATTCTGTCAGGGCCTCGCGCATCTTTGCGCGGTATTCGTGATCAGACATCTGCTGGCGCGCCACGCCAAGAACGGCAAACTCAGCTGGAATCAGATGCTGTTGCGCGAGGCGGTAAAGCGCGGGAAGAAGTTTACGGCGGGTGAGATCCCCGGTAGCGCCAAAGATTACTATGACGCAGGGCTCAGCCGTGGGCCCAAGGCGGATTCCGGCGCGCAGTGGGTTTACTGTTGCGGTCATTTACTCGCGGTCGATCAAACGGATTGTGGAGTGACCGAAAGAATAACACGGGCCGAGCCTGTCTAAACGGCAATCATAAATAACGGGTAAAGGGCAAATGGGGGAATGGGGGAATGGGGATGGGAAACCGGAGACTAGGAGGCCGTTGCGCGAAGCTGGAGCAGCTATCAGGCACGCACCGGATAATCCTTGGCGTACGAGTAAGCTGTATAGGCAGCGATAATGTGACATATCCAGCCCAGCATTCCCCCGGTGCCGATCCAGAAACCGGGTGTGATGATTAACCAGAGTATGCCAGCCAGGATTCGACCGTTATAAAGTTGCCCAACGCCGGGAATGAAGAAACTTAAGAGCCCGGCTGTAAACGGATCGCGCATTATTAATACCTCTGCCGGGAAAATACGACGAGTCAGGTGGCTTTGTTCAATAGAATTTTTTGGGACGCTGCGACGGCCCTGCTGGGGGAGTTATCGAATCCAGGCGGGGCGTTTGATTTCGTAGGCTGCGATTTCCGCTTCGAGGTGGAGAGTAAGCCCAATATCGTCGAGACCATCCAACAGGCACTGTCGCTGGAATTCTTCTATGGCAAAGACAGACGAGAAACCTTGCGAGTCAGTGACAGTGCATTCTTCCAGATTTACCGTGACTTCATAGTCCTCATTCTCCCGGGCGCGCGCTCCGAGTTTTGCCACTTGAGTATCCCCTAACACGACCGGCAGCAAACCGTTCTTAAGGCAGTTGTTAGCAAAAATGTCAGCGAAGGAAGGCGCGATGATCGCGCGAAAGCCGAAATCAACGAGCGCCCAGGGCGCATGTTCGCGTGAAGAACCGCAACCAAAATTCTTGCCGGTGACAAGGATTGAAGCACCCCGATAGCGAGGATGATTCAAAGAGAAAGAAGGGTTGGGTTCACCGTCTGGCAGATATCGCCAATCATGAAAGAGAAACGCCCCGAAGCCGGTCCGCTCTATGCGCTTCAGGAACTGTTTCGGAACTATCTGATCGGTGTCTACGTTTGCTCGATCAAGCAACGCGACGCGACCGGAGTGGATGCGAAAAGGAATCATCTGATTGCCTTAAAATTCGAAAGTCCAATGCCAATGTCCGTTTGCGTAAAATGCGTTAACGGGGTCCTCCCAACTGCTCAACTGATTCAGTATGAGCATGACATCAACGGACGTTGGACGTTTAAACTTTGGACTTTGGACTATTCTTTGAACTCCCACTTCCTTACGTCGGTAAAGTGGCCGCTAATTGCTGCCGCCGCCGCCATCATCGGGCTGACAAGGTGGGTCCGTCCGCCGCGGCCTTGTCTCCCTTCAAAGTTCCGATTACTTGTCGACGCGCAGCGCTCGCCGGCCTTCAGGATATCCGGCTTCATTCCCAGGCACATCGAGCATCCAGGTTCTCGCCACTCGAATCCCGCTTCGCGGAAGACTTGATCAATACCTTCAGCCTCGGCTGCGCGCTTAACGTTCTGCGACCCTGGCACAACCATCGCTTTCACGGAGCGGCTAATCCTATATCCATTTACGACTCGTGCCGCCGCACGCAAGTCTTCAAGCCTGGCATTCGTGCAGGAACCGATGAAAACGCGATCGATCGAGATGTTCTCAATGCTCGTGTGCGGGGCTAACGCCATGTACTCAAGCGCGCGCTCAGTACTGCCGCGCTCCGCCGCAGTACGCCCTGCTCGGGGATCGGGAACGTTTCCCGAAATGGGTACCACCATGCCGGGACTTGTGCCCCACGTTACGAAAGGCTCGAGTGTGGCAGCGTCAATTTCAACAACCTGATCAAAGGCCGCGCCGGGATCGGTCTTGAATGTTTGCCAGTAGGCCAGGGCAGCGTCCCGCTCCGCGCCGCTCGGGGCAAAAGGCCTTCCCTGAAGATAGTGAAACGTTTGGTCGTCAGGAGCAACCATCCCCGCGCGCGCGCCCGCCTCAATGCTCATATTGCAGAGTGTCATGCGACCTTCCATCGAAAGGGAGCAAACTGCTTCGCCGGCATATTCAATGACATGTCCCGTGGCTCCGTCAGTTCCAATCTGACCGATAATGCCCAAGGCCAGATCCTTTGCTGACACACCCTCCGGTAAATGTCCCTTGGTCTGAATGAGCATCGTGCGCGGCTTGTTCTGGGGTACGCACTGCGTGGCCAGAACATGCTCGACTTCGGTGGTCCCGATACCAAAGGCCAGCGCGCCAAAAGCACCATGACCATGAGTGCTGGTATGACTATCGCCGCAAACCACAGTCATTCCTGGCTGCGTCAATCCCAGTTCGGGTCCGATGACGTGGACAATTCCTTGTTCTGCGGAATTGAAATCGAAGAGTTGAATATTGAATTCGCGACAGTTCTGCGCCAGCGTTTCTATCTGAATAGCTGCAATAGGATCAGCGATGGGCAGAGCGCGATTGGTAGTGGGAACATTATGGTCGGCAGTGGCAAAGGTTAGGTTTGGCCGGCGAACACCCCGTGCCGCCGCGCGCAGTCCGGCGAAGGCCTGGGGCGAGGTAACCTCATGAAGCAAATGTAGGTCAATGTAGAGAAGCGACGGTTGCCCTGCCTGTTCATGAACTACATGTGCGTTCCAGAGTTTTTCGAAAAGAGTGCTAGGCATAAAACGGGTATCGGGTGCCGGGTGTCAGGTGCCGGCAAGTCCGCAATAGGTATCAGACGAACCGTCGCACAACGTTGCTGAGAATACTCTTGCCGGCACCTGACACCCGATACCCGTCTTTCAGACCGCATGGTATGCGTGACGCATGTCGGCGATCTCATTAACCGCCTCGCAGACTAGCTGGCCGATTTCAGAGGTCTTGGCAACGTATCGGTGTGCCCCGTCGTCAATGTCTGGTGTGCGATAACCGGCTTTGAGCACAAGACGAATCGCCTCCTCGATTTCATCCGCCTCCTGCTCAAGGCGCCCGGTATAGCGCAACAACATCGCCGCCGACGCAATCGCCCCAAATGGATTGGCATCGCCGCGACCGGCTATGTCTGGAGCTGAACCATGGACCGGCTCGTAAAGACCAACAACACCCCCGATGCTGGCGGAGGGCAGCATTCCCAGGCTTCCGGTGATCGCCGCGGCTTCGTCTGAAAGAATATCTCCAAAAAGATTCTCAGTCAGGATCACGTCGAATCTGAGTGGCGTCGTAATCAGGTGCATTGCGCAAGCGTCCACATACATGTGGTCAAGCGTAACTTCAGGGTAGTCGCGAGCCACGCGTGAAACGGTCTGCCGCCAAAGTTGCGATGTTTCAAGCACATTGGCTTTGTCCACAGAAGTGACCTTGCGGCGACGCTTGAGTGCGGCGTCAAAAGCAATACGCGCCACTCGCTCAATCTCCATCGCCGAATAACTCATCGTGTTTCTAGCGGCCGAATCACCATTTCCGCCAAAGAAGCCACGAGGTTCTCCGAAATAAAGACCGCCCAGCAACTCCCGAACGATCAAGATATCCGCGCCCATGGCGATCTCGCTGCGTAGGGGAGACGTCGCTGCAATTGCATCGTAGGAAATCGCGGGGCGCAGATTCGCAAAGGCCCCAAGGGCACGGCGCAAACTAAGTAACCCGACTTCGGGCCGGAGTTTCGCAGGCAGTGAGTCGTATTCCGGCGCACCGACCGCACCCAAGAGCACAGCATTTCCGGCCAGACAGGCGTCGAGCGTGAGTGGAGGTAACGGCGAACCCGT
This sequence comes from Pyrinomonadaceae bacterium, assembly GCA_013812905.1. GTDB lineage: Bacteria > Acidobacteriota > Blastocatellia > Pyrinomonadales > Pyrinomonadaceae > PSRF01. Next base: position 16,840 of record JACCSP010000036.1, on the reverse strand, counting down.
CTGCTTTATCGCGACGCCGCCGATTGGTCTTTCAACAAATCCAAAATTATGACCGTGGATGGCAGCGACTGCGCGCAAAACACGAACAGCCTCTGCCGTTACCTCAGGACCAATGCCGTCACCCGGTAGCACTGTTATCTTCATATCGTCATTCACTCTTGCAAAAATACGAGGCAGAACCAACCAGAAGTTTTAAACAACCAGGACCGCCCCAGGTCCTGCCTCCAATTAACTTTAGAGCTTACCTGTAGCTTGAAGCCCGCGCGCGGGTTTCAGAAGCTCCATTAATCGCCACCTCAGCACTTGTTTGCATCTCCGCACTGAGCAGTGTAATGAGATCTTGATCGTAGATTCGCTTCTTGCGATCGGCCAGCTTAGTGAATCTGCCATAGGCCGCGTCGAGCTCACCGTGCTCAAGGGCATAGCCAAGCTCTTCGTAGCGCAAGCCCAGCGCGTGACGACCTGAGTGTTTGCCGAGCACCAGCCGATTACTAGGAACACCGACTGATTCAGGAGTCATGATCTCGTAGCACAAAGGATTATTGATTACGCCATGCTGATGGATCCCGGCTTCATGAGCGAAGGCGTTGCGGCCCACGATTGCCTTGTTAGGTTGCACGTCGAATCCGATGATCGCCGAGAGTAACTGGCTGGTTGGGTAAAGCTCGCGCGTGTTGACATTCATTTCAAATGACAACTGGTCGGAGCGAACGTGCATGGCCATCACTAACTCTTCCAGAGAAGCATTGCCCGCCCGCTCGCCGATACCGTTGATTGTGCATTCAACCTGACGCGCGCCGGCAACAATCGCGGCCAGACTGTTAGCAACCGCGAGCCCCAAGTCGTTATGACAGTGGACGCTGATCGTCACCGGTTTATCACCCACCACTCGGTCATGGATATTAGAAACAAGGGCCGCAAATTCGGAAGGAAGCGTATAGCCGACGGTGTCGGGTACGTTGAGGATAGTGGCCCCCTCGTCGACAGCGACCGCAAAGACCTCGCAAAGAAAGTCCACGTCGCTGCGGGTTGCGTCCTCTGCTGAGAATTCCACTTCTTCGGCGAAGTTTCGCGCCATCCGTACGGATGTTCGGGTCATTTCCAGAACCTCGGCGCGAGTCTTCCGCAGCTTGTGTTGTAGGTGGATGTCGGAAGTGGCAACAAAGGTGTGGATGCGGGGATGCGCGGCTCCCGCGAGAGCCTCCGCGGCGCGAGCTATATCCGGCTCCGCCGTGCGACAGAGTGCGGCCACCGTAACCTGGCGACAAACAGAAGCGACGGCCTTGGCCGCCGCGAAGTCGCCCTCGGAAGCGATGGGGAATCCAGCCTCTATAACATCCACTCCAAGGCGCTCTAATTGTCGGGCCATCCGCAGCTTCTCATCCAGGTTCATGGAACAGCCCGGACTCTGTTCGCCGTCGCGCAAGGTCGTGTCGAAAATGGTGACTCGGTCTGTAATCATCGAGGTCCTCCAGCTAATCGAAACGGCAATCCTAGGAGCCACGGAGACCAAAAGTCAAAGTTATTATCTTTATGAAAGCATAACAAATTATGATACAATAACCAGCACCGGGCACGAGCATAACCGCAGGTCGAGGGATCGATGGATATTAATCAGCTTGAAGTGCTGGTGGCTGTAGCTCAGGAGCAGAGTTTTTCACGTGCTGCACAGACCCTGCATCGCACACAGCCGGCCGTGAGCCAGGCTATTCGCCGGCTCGAAGTGGAGCTAGGGGAGCCCCTTATTGACCGGTCGTCCAAAGACGGTACGCTTACCGCAGCGGGTCGCGTGCTTCACGAGTATGCCCAACAGATGCTCAACCTGCGCCACGGCGCGCAGACCGCCATCAAGGAACTGAAAGATCTGCAGCGTGGAAAATTGACGCTCAGCGCCAATGAGTACACGGTGATGTACCTTTTGCCAGTAGTTCCTGTTTTTCGGGCGCGCCATCCCCACATCAAGGTGGAAGTGAAAAGAAGTCTTGCCAGCCGCATTCCTTCAGAGATTCTCGGGCGTGACATCGAGATTGGCGTCGTCTCTTATAAGCCGGGCGATTCCGTAATCACGTCGGTTCCGGTGAGAACTGACGAGTTAGCCTTGATCGTCGCGCCGGATCATCCCCTGGCCGGCCAAGAAGTTGTTTCGGTACGGGCTCTAGGCGCTGAATCATTTATTGCCCATAATGTGCCCTCGCCCTATCGAGAGAAAGTTGTGCGTACTTTCCAGAAATACAAGACTCCGCTTAATATCTCGATGGAAATGCCGACGTTGGAAGCTATAAAAAGATTTGTCGAGCAGGGAATGGGTGTGGCCCTGGTCCCGCGCTTGGCTGCGCAGTCCGAGCTTGCGAGCAAACAAGTGGTGGCTTTAACTGTTCGTGAGATGCGTTTGGAAAGAGTCATCCACCTGATCTATCGCAAGGGGGCAACTCTGTCGCATGCGGCCCGAGCATTTCTACGGGTGGCGAGGGAGGCCAGGAGGCAGCAGCAGTAGGCAGGGGACATTTTCTATTTCTCATATTTCATTTTCCATTGGACCCACTGCTACCTGCGCGTGCCGTCCGCCTACTGGTCGTCGGTGCGGCGCACATCGACAATCTCGCCGCGGAAGGTGCGCAGCATTTGCTGAATGACGGGATTCTCCTCGGCAGATTTCCGCAGGCGCTGCTTATCGCGAAGTTGTTCCTCTCCTTCCGAGGTCTTGGCGTCAGCGGGCGCCGTCAGGTCTTTGATGACGATGCACACCCCGCAGTCGCGTTTCGCAACATCGTAACAGACCTCGCGAAGAATCTTTATGTTGTCGCTTTTCAAGAGTGTATCCCGGAGATGCCTGGCGTCAGGAGCAAACTCGACATACAGCTCGCCGTCTTTCAGTGAGGAGTTGCGCGCTCCTTCCAGCGCAGTCACTAGAAACATTTTTCGTCTACCTTCCAAGCCGGACTTGAGTCGCTCGATATCCGGGTCCTCGACGCCTGGATTGAGACTGCTTTGGGCCAGGGAGCCAGGCTCCACAGGCGGACCCACGATGGAGGAAGGGGCTGACGAGAACCCTAATGCCGGTTCAGTTTCGAGCGCTGGCTTGGCTGCGGTTCCGGCGAAAGAACCGCCTATCGCATACGGAATTGGGTGGGCTGGGGCAGTTGCCCGTCTTTCCATCGAGTCCTCCGAGGCCCTCGTGGTGGACGCAGTACTTCTCGTTTGAACCGGCAATTCGCCGGTTCGTAGAGACTGTTCAAGAGCAGCAAGTCGGTCTAGTAGATGCCCAAGCGACTCCAATCGGCGCATTTCCATTAGTTTTACTAACCCGATTTCCATCTGGTATCGAGGATGAGCTGCAGTTCGGAGTTTCGTTTCTGTCTCGGCAAGCGAGTGGAAGAAACGGACGAGATCCGACTCGGAGAAAAGTGCGGCCTGTCGTTTCAGCTCGCCGGCATCACAAACTGCCGACTCCAAAAGTTCCTCACTTCCCGAAACCTTGGTCACTAGAAGATCGCGCAGATGTGCCAACAAGTCCCGGCAGAAGTTCCGTAAATCGTGACCCCGCATTACTACATCGTCAACGACCGCTAGTGCCTCCCACGGCTTATGCTCCGCAATGCCATTGATCACGCGAACTAGAATATCTGCGCCGGCCACCCCCAGGGCCCTCTCCACATCCTCTTTTTTTATCGCCGCGCCGGCAAAGCTTATTACCTGATCAAACCCCGACTGGGCATCACGCATTGACCCTTCGCCAGCCCGGGCTATTTCGCGCAAAGCATCATCCGGAACAGTGATCTTTTCGGCTTCAGCGATCAGCCTAAGCCTTTCCAAAATCTTTAGCGTGGGGATGGTGCGAAACTCAAACTGCTGGCTGCGAGATAGGATGGTTTCGGGCACCTTGTGGCGCTCGGTAGTCGCCATAATAAACACCACGCGCGGCGGTGGCTCCTCAATCGTCTTCAGAAGCGCGTTAAAGGCCGCCGTTGAGAGCATGTGAACTTCGTCGATGATGAAGACCTTGTACCGGTCTCTGGCGGGTGCAATTCCCACGCTGCCGATAATTGATTCGCGTACATTGTCTACCCCTGTATGAGAGGCGGCGTCGATCTCCTGCACGTCAATCGAACGGCTTTCGGTTATTTCCCTACAAGAGGCACAGGCATGCGGATCATCTGCGCGACAGGGGCTAGACGTGGGTTGAGGAGACTTGTGGCAATTGAGCGCCTTGGCCAGAAGACGCGCGGTCGTGGTTTTCCCGACACCGCGGGCGCCGGAAAACAGATAGGCGTGGTGCAGCCTCTGGTGCTCAATTGCATTACGCAGCGTGCGAGTGATGGGCTCCTGGCCAGTCACTTCGTCAAAGCTTTGCGGGCGCCATTTACGGGCGATTACTTGATACGACATGGAAATAGTAAATAGGGAATAGTAAATAGGGAATAGTAAATAGTGAATGGTAAATGGTGAATGGTAAATGGTGAATAGAGGAACCATTCACTCTTAACTATTGACCATTTACCAGTCTTGGCCAGACCCCGGACTTACCCGCAACACACGCTGCGATTGCTACCGTTGCTCCGTTCCCGGCCTGGCGGGGTTCACAAAGCAAGCGTTGTGCGGAGCCCGGGATCTGATAACCCTTTCCATTTTCGATTGCCAATAGCTCGCTGGTGTCCAAACAGGCAACTATTTGGTAGTCGACAACTACGCTACCCACAAACACCCGCGGGTCAAGCGCTGGTTGGCCGCCCATCCCCGCTATCATGTGCACTACACTCCTACGTACGCCTCATGGCTCAATCAGGTGGAGATCTGGTTCAACATCATTACTCAACGGGCAATTCGCCGGGGAACCTTCAGAAGTGTCAATGATCTAGTCGCCAAAATTGACCGCTACGTCCAGCAGTATAACTCCCAAACTACGCCCTTTGTCTGGACTGCAACGGCGGACTCAATCCTCCAAAAGGTAGAGAGACTTTGTCAAAGAATTTCAGAAACGGAACACTAGTCTGGCGAACGTAAACCCTTAGACTCTCAAACTCCCATGCTGGGGAAACTAATTGACAACCGGCAATTGGCAATGGGCAATTTCAAATCTGCGTCTTGCGATGAGCCAGCATTCTGAGCAACCCATTGATGGCCAAGTGCAGCAGGACATAAGCGATTATTGCCACCACGATGGGTAGCATCAACGTATGTCCGTCCTCAGTCCGCGGAGCGTCTACGATACCTCTGAACGGCGCGTAGAACGGATTCGTAACAGTTACGATGAACTGCACAAACCCAGCGGTGCTGCGGGCTGCTAAGAGCGCTAGCAGAAACCTCATTCCCAGCAAAGCGTAGATAACATAGAAAATGTAATCGATCACCTGCGAAACGCGCGCCGCGCCTCGGCCTCGTTCTACCTCCCGCTCGGTATCAACCACTTCGTCTACTGCTCTGGCGCGAAACTGGCCCGCCACCTCCTCAATTTTACGCGCCTCACCCGGTGGCGTCTGGCTGGCCTGCTGCGCAATCTCAGCGTTAACGTCACCTTCCACCTGCGATTTTACCGATTCATGCTGTACTGAGCGTCGTCCTTCGTCAGCCGCTAGTTTGTTATCGTCCATAGTGAATCCTCATTTCCAATTTCCCATTGCCAATTTGATGAACCGTTCAACGCTCCACCAAAGAAATCTACAATTCGCAATTGGCAATCGCAAATGTCATGGCGGAGAGGGTGGGATTCGAACCCACGGAACGGTTTCCCGCTCACAGCATTTCCAGTGCTGCCAATTCAACCACTCTTGCACCTCTCCCGAGAAATTGCCAAAATTGCAATTGCCAAATGTCGATTGAAACACCATCGCGGGATCGTGAAAATCTGCAATCGGCAGCTGGCAATCGCAAATGTCCGGAGGAGAGGGTGGGATTTGAACCCACGGTGGAGTTCTCCCCACGCCGGTTTTCCCCTCTGCCCCTTAGCCCTGAGCGTTAGCCGTAAGCATTGCCGGGATTCAGAACAACGGCCCGCCGTCAAGGCATACCACATCCGGTGATAGCTGTCACCTCACTACACTAGTCCTAATCTAAGCGAAGTGAGAACAGGGAAAGGTGAAGAAACGATAATGAGTGCGACGAGCGCGATCTCCCTAAATGAAGTCTAAAAAATTTGTGCTTAGCTGTACAAGGCTGGCCTGAGCCTCGGCCGCCGAACTTAGGCAAACCGTGATGAAAGCTAAAGGACCGGCGATAAGGCTATGTAGCATAATTCTTGTCCTCACATGCAACGCTTGAGGTTCACCGTGAGCCTTTGCCCGGCCGAGCCGAACAACGTGTAATTTTACCCTCGCTACCTACCTCGGCGCACCTTTCGCAACGCTATTTACAACGTTCAAGTTCCAAGTGATCCTTCTCGACCCCATGGGGCTTGGCATGGTTTTGCTACCGGATAGTTCAGTAGGGTTGTTAGGGTCAAGTTTGCCTTCCAGACCCGCGAGTGAGAAGCCGCCAGCGGTCTTAGTTTCACTTCTTCGTTGTTCACTGTATCCGCCGCACTGTGAACTCTCGTAGTTTTCAGTAGCGGCGAATGAGGGTGCGCTGACAAATATCCTATACTGGTCGCCTTCGGGCATCGGAACGCTAAATTTCGCTACACGTTCTCCCGTGCCGTTTGTGGTAATACGTCGGAAGATCGTGCAACTGTTTGCTACCGCTGCTCGCCCTTCTTCATGGAAAAGGCTTTTCCACTGACCGCTTGCGATTCCTTTGCTTCCTTTGACTTCGATAGTTTCTTCGTAGGTGTGTCCCTTCGCAACGGGGCGAGTAACTTTCCCGTCTCGAATGGAGAGGCCATCTTCTGACTCTTCATTGACGTTGAGAGCACAACCAGTATGCTGATGGAGCGTGCGTCGTCCGTGCCGCTGCTCGCTCGAGGCTGTTGTGGCTGTGTGCGCGTGGCGGGTTGCGGCCGCGCATCTGTTCGACGGTTCTGTGCGCCAACCGGAAGCTGGCTCAGTATTAACCCCGCGCACACTAAGCTTAGGCGTGCTACACGTTTCGCTCGACTGATCGTTCTCATCAATGTCTTCCTCTCGAAATCTTTACCTAACACCGAAACCTTCGACCGCAGAGACGAGCCGAAGGGCGCTTGCTGTCACACGAGCGCCCTCCCACGTATCACGTTTCCCGCGCCGGAGACTTACTTTTTAGTGGCGGCGACGACGATAGCCTCGGCGGCGCGCTGGACGAGCGGCGTGAGCAGGTCCTCGCCGTCCGACTTGGTCTTCGCCTTCTCGGTCTTCGCCGCGCCGGGCCGCGCGCCGTCCGTCGCGCATCTCGGTGATATAGCCGGCTCAATGCAAAGCCATCGTAGGGCGGTCTCGTCATCGTCTGGATGCGAGCCCCCGCTGACCGATGGAAATACCGCCAATTCATCTCCTTCAAATACTCTTCGCTCGGGAGGCGCGTACTCTTCGTTGACCGCAAAGAGTAGTGAACGACCAAAGCGGCGTAGAGCGGGGAAGGCCTCGAGCACTTGATCGAAGGCCGACGCGGCGTTTGTCGGATTGCTCAGGGAAAACATTATCTCACCTCGGCCCACAACGTCGCGGGCGGCCCCGAAGAAGAGCACGCGCACCTCTATCTGACTCGGTTTGTTACTGTTCGCTTCCGGCACTGTAGTTCGGGACTAATTGCTTATTGCGTTATTAATTAGGCGTCACTCGATTTCGATCTTCGTGCCGCCGTGGCCGTTCCCTTTGGCGAGTTCATGAATGCGGGCCCGTTCTTCATAACTCGCCACCGCCCGCGCCAGCATGTCACTCAATCTTTGCAAACGTTCGGAAGTGAAGCGAACTTCCAACAGTTCCTGTTTCAGGTCAACATCAATTTCCATTGCCGCAGCTACCAGGAACGAAAGACGCTGTGGGTCCGTATCAGAAATATCGGGCAAAGACGCGCGCTCGTCGTTAATGATTCGGACGGCCCGGGCAATACGTGTAAAAGTCTCGGCAACATCCCGTGACCTTTCGTTCAATTGCCCATCGGTCTCTTCCTCGTCCTCAAAGAAGCTCACCTTCGCAACCAGGTAGGGATCCCCACGCTGAACATAATCTTCAACCCGGTACCTTATTAGACCAATTGTCAGGATATTCGAGCGCCCATCAGGCAACGAATGTGTTTCCGTAACTTCTGCTACACAGCCTACATGCCCGGTCGGGGGTGATTCAGTGTCCGAAGCACTCGAATCGAAGTAAGAAAGGCCGAAGAAATTATTGCCCACTCGGATGTCGTCAAGCATCTTCCGATAGCGGGGCTCAAAGATGTGCAACGGCAGAGGCATACCCGGGAAGAGTACGACTTGCAACGGGAAGATCGGCAATTCACGCACTCCCCTCACTCTTTCCATCTCGTCACTCATGATCAAGAGTATGTCAGAACCGCTTTCCGTTCTAAACAAGCATAACCAGCACTGACGCAAGATCCCGATCGCAGGACAATCGGGCGTTACTAACAAACGGACCACAAAAGCAAAACTTACAGGATGAGTCATTATCGCAGACGGATACACGGAAGTCAGTAGCAAGGTACTGGCAGTTTGGTTTGGGGGAGATCAATGTGTACAGATGTCTAGGCTAGGCGGCACGGTCAGGGCTCAGGCGGAAAGTCTTTTTCATCGATCTCATCGATGACCTTAAGTTCGGCGCCATATTTTTGATAGCCTCGAAAGCGGATCTCATTCCGACTCTGCACCACCTGTCTCTTATTGATTGCGGTGATTAACACCTCCGAACGGATGGGCAGTACAAACCTATTTTCTCCAATAATCACCCAGTCGTAATCGATCAAACTGCTGGCCGCGGTAATGGGAAAGTCCGGAGGAATCTCAATAGCTATCTGTTCAAATCGAAGGACACGATTGGTTTCTCGGTCGATCCAAATTCGCCCGCGCGAACCAACGTTGGCAGTGGAGCTTTTATCGGCGGTCAACGTCAGACGTGAATAGGGCTTCTTTACCTCGTATTCATAAACAATTGTGCGTCGGGTTTGCAGGAGGTCTGTATCGACCGGCTTAAAGGTCGTTCTTGACTCTGGCTTGAAAAGGTCCGCCAAAGAAGAAATGTATTCGACGCCGCTGGAGCTAGCGCCGCCTACATACTTGCTATAGTCCTTGCTTTCTTTTACTTCTTGTCCCAGCGGCATACCATTAACCGCCAGAACTTTGTATTCTTCGCCGACGTTAGCACGGTAGCTCACGGCGATGCTCAGGTTATCCAGGGGGATCCAGTTGTTGGTATTTCCGTAGGCGGCAGTGCGCTTAATGAGTTGCTTAACAATGAAATCCGGCATCGCTGCTGCGGCCGCGAGGGTTGCGACGCGCGTGCGGTCGAGGAGCTCATTGGCTTCGACTTCAGAAGGAAGAGCAGAAGCTGTCGGGTTTGTCCGCCGCCGTTCGGCCTCTTCCAGAGTCCGGCGCAGCAGCGCGTCGTTGCCGCTTTTGGTCGCCACGAGGGAGCGCAAACCGGAAGTCAGGGGGAAGCCAATGCCGCGGGTGCGGATCTCTTCGAGTATTTCGTCGCGCTTCTCAGGATGGCGCGGCAATTGGTAAACAAGACTTACGATTTCCTTGCTTGTCAGGGGACGGTTTTGACTTTGCGCATGAGCGCAACCTGACCAGCTACAGACAGCGATTATCGCGGGAAGAACATGCTGGAAAAACTTATACATCTGGAAATCTTTCTAACAAGCGAAGAGGCTGACTCGAGTCCGATGGAGCGATATCGCTCTCTGGTTGCCTCGAGATCCTGAATCAGATTAACCCAATGCGCGTGAAGGTGAAAAGTGGGTGGCTAAAAACAAGATATCTCGATGGCTTCCTTCAATATCTCCGCGCAGCGATCAAGTTCGTCAATTGGCACAAACTCGCCTGTTTGGTGGGCCACACGAATATTACCTGGACCCATAACCACAGCGTCCGCCCCGAGTTCGATCATCTGAGCGGCTTCGGTGCCGAACGCAACTGTTCCTGCTTTTTTCCCTGAAAGCCTTTCCAGCAGCTGAACTATTTGTGAGTCTGCGGGAACTTCGAAGCCAGAATCAGCGCGGCTGGCAATCACTTCGCACTCAAAGCCAGGGTCGAGCCTCTTTTCTTCCGCCAACGCCAGCTGCAGCAGGTCGAGTGCGTAATTGGAAGGTTGGCCGGGGATTGGTCGCCACTCCAGCGTGAAGTGACAGTCACCCGCGATCACATTCTTGGCGGTGCCACCACGAATTACACCGATATTAAGAGTGGTGTAGGGGGGATCGAATGATTCATGCCGCCTCGCATTCAACTCTTCGGCGATTTGTTCAATGCGAACGATTACACGCGCCGCCCGAAAAATCGCCGAAGCGCCCAGCCCTGGGTAGGCACTGTGGGCTTCACGTCCGCGCACTATGATCTCCGCAAGACAGTAACCCTTTCCGGCCCGCATCGGTTGCAGAGAAGTTGGTTCCCCGACGATGCTGTAGCGCGCTCGCAGCGGACGTGCATCGGCGAGCCGCTTAGCGCCCATCAATCCCACCTCTTCATCGGCAGTGAAGATCAATGCGAGCGGCCTGCGCAAAAGTCTTAGGTCAACTCCCTCAGCGGCGGCCAGAGCTGCGGCGATAAAACCCTTCGTGTCGCAGGCGCCGCGTGCAATCAGTTGGCCTTCACGCTCGACAAGAGTCGTGGCCTCGATCCATTTTGGGTCATAAGGAACGGTGTCAGTATGTCCGACTAAAGCGAGCTCTACGCTGGGGGCGTCAGAAAAGTCGGCTCCGGCAAGGGCAACCATGTTTATCTTCTCCACCCCATTCTCATCCGCATAGGGAAATCGTTTTACATTTAGGCCCATTGCCTCGCACCGGCTGACGAGGAGCCAGATAATCTCAGCATTTGACCGGGATGAAACGGAATCAATACTGACTAGTTGAGCGAGCGTTTCCTTAGCTGTCATGGCATCTATTAAGGTAAGTCACTCAGAACTGAATGACCGAGCACTCTTGTTAGTGTGATTTCGTGGATCGCTTTCCTGCTTCTCTTGCTTCTTACCTACTTTTTTTCAACCTGTTATGAAGATTGAAAGATTTGCTTCCTGCCCTAACTTCTGGCGTGGCCAAATGACTGCCGTCAACTGGCTCGACTCCAAAGCTTCTTCTGCAAGTCACGGAATCTCTCAACGATTTCATCCTGGGCCGCATGTCGCCCATCTTCAACAATCATCTTGCCGCCGACCACTACGTCTCTCACCGCAGTTCTCGAAAGTGAAAAAACAATAATAGAAAGAAGATCATCCTGAGATGCGCCGGCAATTGAAGGGTCGTTGAGATCGATTGTAAAGAAATCTGCTGACAGTCCAGATGCAAGGTCCCCGCTCGGCGCGTTGACGCTTTGAGCGCCATTGATAGTGGCGCAATCGAAGAGTTTGGATGCCAAATCTTGCTGTCCTGCATCTCGACTGGCCAGGACGATCCGCTCCATCTTTTGGAGTCTTAGGTGATATTCTAGCTCGCGCGCGTCTTCGAGCAGATCAATTTGCATCTGACTATCTGTGCCCAGTGAAACGCGAACGTTTTCCTGGAACAAGGTATCGCCAGGGACTATCCCATCACCGAGATTGCGCTCGGTTGTGGGACAAGCGCAGACCTTGGCGCGAGCCTGGGCAAACATGCGGGCCGCTTTGGGTGTGATATGGATCATGTGCACGCCAGTGAAGCGCTCGCTTAGGAGCCCTTCCGTTTCCAGCAGGGCAACGGGTGATCGGCCATACTCTTCTATACACGCGGAAACCTCGGCCGGCTGCTCAGCTACATGCATATGAATCGGCAGTCCTTGCTCGTTGCCGAAGCGCACCACTTCTTTCAAGTAATTCAACGGCGCGGCGCGTACACTGTGAGGCGCTATTCCAACCCATGCCTGCCCGGCCAGTTCGGCAAGATCCTTTTGGAGTTTGGAAACGTGATCGAGGTAAACTTCCGGATCCGGTTCAATGAAGCGAGCCTGGCGTGGGTTTGGTTCACTCTGGAAACCCGAGCGGGCATAGGCGACCCGCAACAATGCAATGCGCAAACCCACGTCCCGCGCTGCACGCACTACTTCCTTAGCGAGCAGGTTCGGGTCATCGTAGGGAGAGCCATTCGGCAGGTTGTGGAGGTAATGAAACTCTCCGACTGCCGTAATGCCGCTGAGGGCCATCTCCAGAAAAGCCATACGCGACGCGTCGTAAATGTCTTCCGGAGTGAGTCTGGTGGCGGCCCTGTACATCATTTCACGCCAGGTCCAGAAACTCTCTTTTGCGTTAGTGGTGCGATATTCGGTGCGACCGCGGATTACACGCTGGAAGGCATGCGAGTGGGCATTGACCAGGCCGGGAAGCATAGCGCGGCCTGCGAGGTGAACTGTCTTAGTAAATTCCGGAGCGGCGACAGATAACCCACTAATCATTCCGCTGGCATCGCAAGCGATCCCCAATCGCGCCTCGAAGTGGCCATCCCAATAAATTAAATCCGGCAGCCAGAGTGTTTTCTCAGAACCATTCAAGATTTAGTCTCGAGTCGGGGAAGGGCGGTTTATCTCATCGCCGATTGCTAATTTGCGTCGGCTGTCCGAATCGCGGTTTAATCGGCTATTGGCAAGCGGCATTGTCAAGACTCACGACTTAGTTTTCTTCGCCGCGATCCACTCGTCAACATTGCGCTCCAGCACGTCCAACGGCACGGCGCCTGAACCCAGCACTACGTCATGAAACTCGCGGATATCGAAGTTCGCTCCCAACTCGCGGGTCGCGCGAGCGCGCAACTCCTTAATTTTTAACTCTCCCGTCTTGTAAGCCAGAGCCTGGCCGGGCCAGGCAATGTACCGATCCACCTCATTGATAATGTCGAGTTCCTGCTTGGCCGCATTCTCCATGAAGTAATCGATCGCTTGTTTCCGCGTCCAGCGCTTCTGGTGAATGCCGGTATCAACGACGAGACGGACCGCCCGCCACATCTCGTAGGTGAGCTGTCCAAACTTGGAGTATGGATCGTCGTACAGCTTCATATCCTCGCCTAACGACTCAGCATACAGACCCCAACCTTCAACGAATGCGGTGTAGCCGCCATAGCGCCGAAAGTTCGGAATGTTGCCCTGCTCCTGAGCCAGAGCGATCTGCAGGTGGTGACCGGGGACAGCCTCGTGAAGTGAAAGGGCCATCATCTCCCACTTGGGACGGCTTTCAGGTTTGTAAAGATTCACAAAGTAGGTCCCTGCCCGGGAACCGTCAGCGGCAGGCTGGCGGTAGTATGCCGTTGTCGTATCGGGAGCAATCGCCGAAGGAATCACCTCCACGCCGTATGGCATGCGGGGTAGAGTCTTGAATACTTTGACAAGATTCGGATCAATTCTTTTTGAAATTGCCTCATACGCCACCAGAAGCTCTTCCGGCGTCGCATAGTAAAAGCGTTTGTCAGTTCTGAGAAAGGTGAAGAACTCCTGAAGCGTTCCCTTGAAACCTACCTGGTTCATTACCTTTTGCATTTCTTCGCGAATGCGGCCAACTTCATTCAATCCTTTTTCATGCACCTCCCGCGGAGTAACTCTGGTCGTCGTATATTTCCTGGTGAAGAATGCATAAATCTCCTCGCCCTGGGGCATTTGCCACGCGCCCACCTCGTTGAACGACGCGCGCAAATATTCTTCGACGAAGAACCGTTTGAATTTTAGGTAGGAGGGGATGATGTTTGCCGAAATCGCGTTGAGCGCTTCGCGCATTAGCCGTTCCTGCGCGCTAACAGGAATGCTCGAAGGGAATCGTTTGAACGGTTTGTAGAACAAACTCTGATCCGGATTGGTTACGATTTGCTTGTCAATCTGCGCCGGCACGCGATTCATGATCACTCTCGGCAGCAGGACTTGAGCCTTGATGCCCTCACGCATCAACGCCATCGTCTGATCCATGTATGTGGGGAAGCTCTTTAGCCGCGCAATCCAGTCCTCATAGTCCTTGACGGTCTGAAAGCGCAATGAATCAGCGAGTTCGTTCTGAGTCTGGATCCCGCCGCGTTGGTTGAGCGGCGCCAGATACCACTGGAATTTGTACTCCTCAACGTCGGTTTCGTAGTTCTTCTTAAAAAGGTCATAGTTCAACTGATCCTGTGGCGAGAGCTTGCTACGATCAATTGTTGCCAGTTGCTCGAGGGAGACGCGGTCGTGCTCGTGCCGTTTCTTGATCGACTCAAGACTCACATCGGGCCAACGATCATTCCAGCGCCGATCGCCTAGCTGCGAGGCGCGGGTCGGGCTCTGCTCCATTTGATACTCCCACTCACGATCGAATAGCTCGTGGAGAGCTTTCCTGGTTGCGACGTCCTGGGCGAACGCGCTGGTGCCGATGATCGCAAGTACACAGACGAACCTGACCAGGTCAAAGAAAAGAGAACGCATCATTACCTCCAAAGTCATTAAACACAGCGCGGCTGTTGGGCACAACCAAGGAGCGATCCATGAACTTACACGAAAAGACAACAAGGGCAATTTCGTGTTAGTTCGTGTCAATTCGCGGATCGTTCTTCTGTTATGAATTTCAAAAAACAAGAAGGTGAGCAGTTGTTTCGTAGATCAATTCATACCCCTTTTACTGCCAGCACCTCTTGTGCGGCCGCGCGATCTCCGGTGCAACTGATCCGGCGTGGCGCCTCCAGATAGCTGAGTGTGAACCCGAGTTTCTCATAAAGACTTACAATTCGCGGAGTGGCCTGATTCGACAAAACTAACGGACCGGGATGCGCGGCTAACAACTTCGCCGTGCGCTCCTGATCTTCCCAGGAAAAACCACCGGAGCTATAAGTTGTGAACTCGACGTCGTACGGCGGATCTGCGTAGATGAAGTCATCTTTTTCTAGCGGCAGCGCTTCGAGATCCTCGCGCGTAAACTTCCAGCTCGCAAAAGGTTTCTGATATTGGTGGAAACCTGAAACGTAGTTGATCCTCTTGTAGCTTCCGAAGGGCACATTGAATTCGCCGCGCTGATTGAATCGGCAAAGACCATTGAAGCAAGTGCGATTCAGGAAGTAGAAGAGTTGTGCCGCAGGTTGAGTTTGTGTTTTGCCCTGTTTGATTATTCGATTGAATCGATCGCGGTGAGCATAGAAGAGCTGCTCATCGTTAGCCATCTCAATCGTGACCTCGAGGCCATGCTGAACCTGGGAATAAAAGTTGATTAAGTGAGGATTTATATCGTTGAGCAGAGCACGACCGGGCTGGAGACCGAGCGCCATCCCGAGCCCGCCACAAAAGGGTTCGACGTAGCGCTTATGGCTGTGCTGTTCCCAGATAGGCGCGACCTGCGACACCAACCAGCGCTTGCCCCCCGCCCACTTCAAAGGCGGATTGAGTGCGAGGTGTTCAACAGGTAGCTTGCTCTTGACACTCGCTAAGTCCCTGCTCGACATGGAATGGCAGCCGGAAGTCCGCTTTGATGCAACGGTTGACTTCATTTGCTTATAGTGTTCTGTCTCCATAGTGCGCTAACAAATCCAACTTAAGAGCGAGCACGCTCTGTGACAGAACTAATCTCTGCCCACGCCCAACGCGTCTGCCACACGATTGATATAGTTGAACCACGAAGCAATCAGGGTGATTTGCAGAATGCCTCGGTCATCAAAACCCGCTGCGCGTAGTCGGTCGTGATCCTGCTGGCCAATGTACGTGGCATCACGAGTCAATTGCGCCACGAAATCGAGCATCACCCGCTCTTGTTCCGAAATGGGCGCCGTTCGGTAGTCCTCTTGCAGGGCTTTGACCAACTCCTCGTCCAATGTGACTCGACGCAGAAACTCTGCGTGGGATTCAATTCAATAATGACAACGGTTGGTGACGGACACAACCGTGGTGATCATTTCGTGTTGCCGTCTGCTCAACGGGAGCGCCGGGGACATCAACACACCAAAGGTAGCAAAAGCGTGATAAAGAGCATCTGGGATAAGGCTATGTGACGCCACAATACTGGAAGTGCCGCCGTCTGGGGTAGGATGAATGGGGACCGCATATTCGGCGGGGTAGAGTTCGCGTTGCGCTTCCAGGGCCCGGGTTAGTTTCTCATCAGCTTCGGAAGGAGAAACAGTCTTAATCCAGGTCATAAGAACCCTACCTCCTCGGAGATTCAGTTGATCTTCTCATTCAGTCTTTGTGGCGGGTCGATGCTGCAGCAAAAGCCAGGCATGCAGCCCCGAGGAGGCCCGCGTTGTCGCCACATTCAGCACGAGTTATCTTGACGCTTCGCGCCGGAAGCGGAAAAGCCCGTTCAATCACTTGCTGACGCATGTGCCGTTCGAAGAGTTCCCAGCCATTTGATAGCCCCCCGCCAATAACAATAATTTCCGGATTGAGTATATTGACCAAACTCGCAAGGCCCACCCCCAAATACACTCCCATCCGTCTGAATACTTCGAGAGCAAGTTCATCGCCTTCCAAGCCAGCCAAGTAGACCGTTTCCGAAGTAAGATCTTCGCTCGTGTGAAGTATGGAGTCTGGGTATCGGGGCCGCGATTCGAGCGTCATTCGCACAATTGCCGTGGCCGATGCATAGACTTCCAAACAGCCGCGACTGCCGCACGCGCAAGGAATGGCACCAAAGGGATCCACGCCCAGGTGTCCTATTTCCGCCGCCGAGCCGTCCACGCCGCGCCACAGTTTTCCATCGAGAATAATGCCGCCGCCGACGCCGGTGCCCAATGTTACGCAGACGATATTGCTATAGCCTCGCGCCGCGCCCTGCCACATCTCACCTATGGCGGCGGCATTCGCATCGTTCTCCAGAATTGTTGCCCACTTAAGTTCGCTTTCCAGGGCCGCCGCAAGGCGAAAACCATCAAGACA
>JACCSP010000320.1 GCA_013812905.1 Pyrinomonadaceae bacterium | reverse complement strand
CAATGACACCAGGGGGCTCATACGACCCGCTCCTCCCGCTCCTGTTTTTGATGAGAAGGAAAGGCAGGTAGAACTCGCCCAACGTCGCGCACGGGTCGCACAAACCATTGGGTCCGACGCTATTCTAATTCTTTTCAGTGCCGAGCCGAAAGTCTATGCCAACGATGTCGACTACGAGTATCGCCAGGAGAACAATCTCTACTATCTCACTCAACTCAAGCAAAAGCGTGCCACACTTGTCTTGCTTCCCGGCAACAAGCAAACGCCGGAGATTCTCTTCATCCCCCGACGGGATGCGCTTTCGGAAGTCTGGAACGGGCACATGTACAGCGCCGAAGAGGCAGCCCAGACGTCCGGCATCCGTGAGATTTGGGAAGCGCGTGAGCTCGAACCGTTCCTGGAGGCGTTGCGCAAGCGCCAGCCATTTCGCCCCAAGTCTGAAAATGTTCTCATGACCTTGTCTGCGAATGGACCTCAGGGGGAAACCCCGACGGGATTGGAGTCAGTCTTCGCCGCAGCCGAGAAGAACGAGGCCGAGCTTTACATGCTTGTGCCTCGTGGCAGTGGGCCCAGCCGCGAATATGCACGGGAACAACATTTCGCCGCTGACTGGCCCCAGAGCCCGAAAGGATTCGTTATTAAGAATGCCTGGCCCATCTTTGCCGAGATGCGGCTGCGAAAATCCCCGATGGAACTGCGACTACTCCAACATGCAATCGATATCACGAACGAAGCGCAGCAGCGGGCCTGGCTCGCAGCTGGAGATGCGAAATGGGAGTATGAAGTGGACGCAGAGGTTGTCTATACCTTCAAGCTGCGCAATGCCGACCATTGGGGCTATCCGTCAATCGTAGGCTGTGGCCCAAATGCAACCACGCTTCACTACATTGAATCGCAGGGAGCCGTAAAGACCGGCGATTTGATTTTGATGGATGTGGGTGCAGAGTATGAGCACTACACCGCTGATGTAACCCGCACGTTTCCCGTAAACGGCAAGTTCTCCCCGGCGCAAGCCGAGATTTATCAGGTCGTTTATGATGCACAGGATGCAGCTGCAAAGGCGATTCGCCCAGGCGCAATGTTTTCCGATGTTCACCGCGCTGCGGGCGGAGTTATCAAGGAGCGTTTATACAAGTTGGGTTTGATCACTGATAGTAAATCAGAACAGTACAGGATCTGGTTCATGCATGGGACCTCACATTGGCTGGGAATGAACGTGCACGACGTCGGCAACGCTGCCAGGCTCGAGCCGGGAATGGTGTTCACAAATGAACCCGGCATCTACGTTCGCCCTGACGCCCTGGATCATCAGCCCTTCGGTTGGAAGCAAGACGACTGGGAAAAGTTCAAGGCGGCGGTGCGGCCGGCGTTCGAGAAATACAAGGGTATCGGTGTGCGCATCGAGGACGATATGCTGGTTACGTCGGACGGCACCCGTTGGATGACTGAAGCCCTACCCCGAAAGATGTCGGAGATTGAAGCATACATCGCGAGGGGGCGTCAGGCGTCGCGGTGATTGTTTATTTAGCAGGCGGTCAAAAACTCTCGAAGCACTTAATGCGGAGAAAACACTCTTCGTAGCACCCCTGAGAACCACCTCAGGGCCGTTCGAAAAAAGCCGTGGCTTGGTGACGGTTCACCTACTGGGGTTTTGGCCTCAGCTTCCAACGCAAGGAAAAATTGTGAAGCCATCATCTTTGCAGTTCCCTGAATCATCCGCTGGCCCACATTCGCTATAGTGCCGCCCACCTGCAGGTCCCCGGTGTATTTAATGAGCGTGGCTTCGTCTTGTGCTTCAAGGTCCAAATCTCCAGTGCCTTTCATAAATCCCGGAGTGCCCTTGCCAGCCACGACTATTCGATAATGTTCAGGGGGTCGCATATCTTCAAGCTTTACGGTTCCCGTAAAGACTCCCTTGATTGTGCCAACGCCAGCCCGAAGTGCGGCCGAATAAGTATTCTCGTTCGTTTTCTCGAGACGTTCGCATCCGGGGATGCAACGTTGCAATACCTGAGGATCAGTCAGACATTCATAAACTCGCTCGCGCGTAGCCTGGAGTTGATGAGTACCTTCAATCTTCATAAGAGGGTGTCGGGTATCGGGTGACGGGTGTCGGTAAGATTATCTCACCGGGCCCGATACCCGGCACCTTGCTTAACGGGCTCGTGAAGCTGCGATTTGAATCGCGCGCCGCGTGTGTACCTGCGCGAGATGCCGGCGATACTCTTCGGAAGCATAGAGGTCGGAGTTGGCATCGACACCGTCCGAAGCGTGGACTGCAGCAGCCCTTATTGTTTGTTCGTCGAGCTGTTTGCCGTTGAGTGCGGATTCCACGCTCGCCGCTCGATAAGCCTTCGACGCCACGCCGGTTATGCCAATACTGCTTGACTTGCATAAACCATCGTTGGCAAGGCTAAGATTTACTGCCACTCCCACTACCGCAAACCCTGAGGCAGGATGAGGTACTTTCTGATACGCATGGCCAAACCGCCCGTTAGTTTTCCTGATGCGAATCTCGCGGAGGATCTCGCCCGGCTGCAGGGCGGTGCTGAGCAAGTCAACAAAGAAATCATCTGCTTTGATAACTCTATCGCCAGTCGGACCTACCGCAACCATCTCGGCGCCGAGCGCGACAATCGCAGCCGGCCAATCACCAGCCGGATCGGAATGGGCAAGGCTACCCCCAATCGTCCCTTTATTACGCACTTGTACATCACCGATATGCGAAGCGCACTCCGGGAGCAGGGGACAGCCCTGCTTAAGCGCTGCGGAAGACTCGATCTGGTAGTGCGTTGTCATCGCGCCGATTAGGATTTGTTCTCCTTGCTCGCGGATGTAGGCGAGGTCTTTGATTCGACCGAGGTCCACGAGTAATCCCGGCTGGGCCAGCCGCAGCTTCATGGCCGGGATCAAACTATGCCCGCCGGCCAGTATCTTCGCTTCGTCAGGATGCGCGCCAAGGAGAGACACCGCTTCATCAATCGTCGTTGGTGCCTGGTAATCAAATTGAGCGGGAATCATGGATCTAGTCCTCCAACATTGGGTTCCCGGTGTCGGGTGCCAGGTGCCTGCCATCAACGATTAACCCGATACCCGATACCTGGCACCTGACACCCAAGCCATTATGCATTCACAATTCTCCAAATCGCTTCCGGCTTCACCGGCATGTCCAAATGCTTAACTCCAAAAGGCGCTAAGGCATCAACTATCGCCCCGACTATGGCCGGTGTCGCGCCGATCGTGCCGGCTTCGCCTACCCCCTTTACGCCCAATGGATTTACTGGCGACGGTGTCTCCGTCCGATCCAACTCCAGCCAGGGAATCTGAGAGGCCCTCGGCACCGCATAGTCCATCAAAGTTCCAGTCACGAGCTGACCTTGCTCGTCATAGACAATTTCCTCAAACAAGGCCTGACCGATTGATTGAACAATACCGCCATGGAGCTGACCGTCAACCAGCATCGGATTGATGACTTTGCCGCAATCGTCCACTGCCACATACCGAAGAAAAGTCAAATCGCCTGTTTCACGATCAATCTCGATAGCGACAATGTGAGTGCCGAAAGGAAAAGTGAAGTTCTTTGGTTCAAAGAAGTAGGTTGCGGAGAGACCGGGCTCCGTATCAGGGGGCAACTCCTTCGCCAGGTGCGCTGCAAGGGCTATATCCTGAATGGTGAGACTGGATTTTCCTTCCGTTTGTGGCTCGGGCAGTGCTCCGGCGGGGGCCTCGCCAACGGGGACGACAGGTTCCGACGTGCCGCTCGCGACCGCCGCCTGGGCGGCCAGTAGAGAGTAGCGCCCTCCTTCAAATGCTAGGTTTGATGCTTCGGCCTTCAATATATGGGCTGCAATTTTGTGAGCTTTTTCCTTTAACTTCTGAATTGCTATTAGCACCGCCGTGCCACCCACCGCAGTCGCACGGCTGCCAAACGTGCCGATTCCATATTGAACAATTCCGGTGTCCCCATGAATTATGGTTACGTCGTTCAGGTCTACTCCTAATTCGTCGGCCGCAATCTGGGCGAAAGATGTTTCCTGGCCCTGGCCGTGCGGCGAAGCGCCAGTCATGACGGTTACTTTGCCGGTGGGCTCGATGCGGACTGTCGCACTCTCCCAACCACCTGCGGGCATTGCTTGTGACGGACCAAGCGCGCAGATTTCCACGTAGGTGGAGATGCCAATCCCAATAAGCCTACCCTCGGCTCGGGCCTTCTTCTGCTCCTCGCGCAGCTTTGAGTAGCCAATCATCGTCTGGGCATTGTTTAGCGCGGTTTCGTAATCGCCACTGTCATACTCGAGTCCAGTCGCCGTATGAAACGGAAACTCACCTGGCGCAGGAAAGTTACGTCGCCTGACGTCAGCCGCATCGATGCCAAGCTCGGCGGCGACTAGATCCAGGGCACGCTCGACGACATAGGTGGCCTCAGGTCGACCGGCGCCGCGATAAGCGTCGGTGGCCATCTTATTGGTAAAGCAGGCCGTTACATTTATCTGAATTGCCGGAATCTTGTAAGCACCCGAAAGCATCAAGCCGGTCAGGGTGGGAATTGCAGGGGTAAGGAGTTGATGATAAGCGCCGAGATCGGCGAAGACGTTATACCGCAGTCCGGTCAAGGTGCCGTCGTTCTTGCAGCCAATCTCGATATAGCCTACCTGACCGCGTCCGTGAATCGTCGCCTGGATATTTTCCCGTCGCGTCTCGATCCATTTGACAGGCTTATTCAATTGTATCGAGATCCAACACAGCATCGCCTCTTCGGCATATA